>JAFZGJ010000149.1 GCA_017555455.1 Lachnospiraceae bacterium | reverse complement strand
TTTTAAGTGGTCGGTATATAAAAAACACAAATATTGCCATAGTGACAAAAAATACGAAAGGTGCTATACTAAAAATAATGTAGTAAAATAAGGATATTATAGGGAAATAAGGAAAATAAACACAAATATGAACAAAGTATTGCTTATTATTCCTGCTTACAATGAAGCGGAGAATATTGAAAGGGTTGTAGATAACATTATAGAGAACTTTCCGCAGTATGATTATATAGTGGTAAATGATGGTTCCAGTGATAGTACACGTAATGTATGCAGACAGAGGGGATATCAGTACTTGAATCTATCGATTAATTTGGGAATTGGTGGGGCTGTCCAGACCGGCTATAAATATGCCCAGGATAAAGGCTATGAGATTGCGGTACAGATTGATGGAGATGGGCAGCATGATATTGCCTATCTTGAGAAGATGTTACCATATTTGGAAAGTGGAGAAGCAGATGTTGTTATAGGTTCCCGTTTTATTGAAAAAGAGGGATTTCAGTCATCTGCGACACGAAGAACAGGAATTAAAATTTTGAGTTTTATGATATGGTTGTGTACAGGACGTAAAGTAAAAGATGTTACCAGCGGATTCCGTGCGGTTAACAAGAAGTTTATTGACATATATTCTGTTAATTATCCAATGGATTATCCGGAACCGGAAGCTATTGTGTCAGCGGTGATGCATGGAGGAAATGTGAAAGAATGTCCTGTAGTTATGCGGGAACGTGAAAAAGGGACAAGTTCTATTAATTTTATGAAATCCATTTACTATATGATAAAAGTAACCTTGGCGATTATCGTGTGCAGAATCAGTTTTGGAATTAGGCGGGATCCTTCAGTTTGTAAAAAACAGTAATTAATAATCAATTAAAAATAATGCAAGAAAATATAGAAGAGGACAAAATATGTTACCTTCCACATTAAAAGTTGTTCTTATTATAGGAGTAATGGCTTACTTTGCTATGCTTCTTATGTTCCTGAAAAAGAAAGAGTTAGAATTAAAATATACATTGTTATGGATGGCAGCAGGTGCGGTGTTGGGAATTATGGTAATTTGGCCATATACTTTAACATGGTTTATCCATTTGCTTGGAATCACAGATAATATGAACGGATTGTTCATACTATGCATAGCATTTTTGATGATGATTTTAATGTCTATTACTTCCATTGTATCAAAACAAGCACAAAAAATTAAGAATTTGACGCAAACCATATCCAAAATGGAAAAGCGTATCAGAGAGTTAGAAGAGGAACGATAAAAATGAAAAAAGTTTCTTTAATTTTAACTACATACAATAGTAAAGATAATTTGGAAAAAACATTAAACAGTATCGAAAAACAAGATTATCCTAATATAGAAGTGGTAATAAAAGACGGTGGTTCTACAGATGGTACACTGGATGTCATCCGGGAGTATCAAGAAAAAAGTAAATTGGCGATAATATCTGTTTCGAAATCGGACAAGGGTATCTATGATGCTATGAATCAGGGATATGAATTAAGTAGTGGAGATGTTATTGTATTCTTTAATGATGTTTTTTCAACGCCGGATGTAGTTAGTAAAATGGTGAAGAAGATGGAATCTATCAATCCTGATACGGGTGAAGAGTATGTGGGTGCACATGCGGATTTAGTATATGTTGAGGGTGATAAGGTTATCCGTAAGTGGCACATGGGTGAAGGAAATATCTATCAGGGATGGATGCCGGGACATCCGACTTTGTTTTTAAAAAGAGAGATTTATGAGAAATATGGCTTGTATAGGACTGATTTTAAAATAGCAGCAGATTATGAATTTATGGTTCGCTTTTTGAAAGATAAGGCAAATAAACTTGCTTATTTACCGGAAACGGTAATAGAAATGTTTTATGGCGGAACCAGTACGGTTGGATTAAAGAGTTATATCGAGTCTTTTAAAGAAGGATATAGAGCACTTAAGATAAATGGGATTGGTTTTGCTTTTTGGATTACCTGTTTTAGGACGTTAAGAGTGTTGAGGCAGTTTGTGAAATGAATTATTAAAGGAAAAAAGTATGAAAGAGTGTCAAAATAATAAAGGACCATTGGTTTCAATAATTATACCAGTGTATAATTGTGAAAAATACGTTGAGAAATGCTTGGATTCGGTTATAAAACAGTCATATTTAAAGATAGAGATTATTGTAATAGATGACGGAAGTACGGATGATTCATTTAAAATAGTAGAGAGAATAGCCCGTACGGATGGAAGGATTGTAATTATTCAGCAAAGCAATCAAGGTGTGTCTGTAGCTAGAAATAAAGGCGTAGATAGAGCAAAAGGAAAATATTTTACATTTTTAGATGGAGATGATTATCTTGGTGTTGATTATATAAAAACATTTGTAGAAGATGCAGAAGAAGCAAATGCAGATTTATGTGTTTGCGGATATACCATGGTAAATGAAGACGATGAGAAGATATTGGAACTTTTCCCGCAAGAAGAATATATAAGTTGTAAACAAGAAGAATACCCGTATAAAATTCTAGGTATAGCCGGTCGTTTCTATAAAAAAGAGTTTTGGATAAAACATAACGTGCAATTTGAAGAGAACAAGAAAATTAGAGGTGAAGATATCCCAATAGCCTTGTTAACTAATGTATTAGCTAAAAATATTCGTAATGTGGAACAGAGCAACTATTATTATGTTCAACATAGTACATCAGCAAGACATAATATGAGAGGATTGAAAAAATATGAACTTCCATATGATGCTTTGGAAGGGTGTATTAAGTATGTCCAGAAGCAGAAAAAAACAAACGGAAAAGATTTTTTTGAGGTTTGTTTATTGAGAGTTTTTTTTACGTTTTTATTGGACTTAGGAAAGAATACGGAATTAGATAAATATAATGAAATTTATCAATATGAGAAAAGAATTTTAAAAATATATTTTCCTAATTGTTTATCAACAAAAAATTTAATAAAAATTTCTAACATGAATATATCATGGAAAGAGAAAGTTCTTGTAATCGGATTTGCTTTATTAATTAAATTTAATATGGCATATATCATAGGAAGATGTTGGAGAAAAATAACATTGTAAAGGTTTGAAGGAAATGATAGATATGGAAGAAAAGATATTGGTTACCAGATCGTCCATGCCGCCATTGGAGGAGTTTATAAAAGAGATAGAACCTCTTTGGGAGTCTCATTTTTTAACCAATATGGGAGAAAAGCACAAATGCTTAGAGACAGAATTGAAGAAGTATCTGGGGGTATCAGATATATCACTGATGGTCAATGGTCATTTGGCATTAGAACTAGCAATACAAGCTATGAATTTAAGTGGAGAGGTAATAACCACTCCTTATACATTTGCGTCAACAACCCATGCAATTGTCAGAAATGGGTTGACTCCGGTATTTTGTGATATTGATGAGAAGACATTTACTATTGATGCAGATAAGATAGAAGGATTAATAACAGAAAAAACATCTGCAATCATTCCGGTGCATGTATACGGAAATATTTGTGATGTTGAAAAGATACAAGAGATTGCAGATAGATATAATTTGAAAGTAATATATGATGCTGCTCATGCTTTTGGCGAAGAGTATAACGGAATTGGTGTGGGGAATTTTGGAGATGCCTCCATGTTTAGTTTTCATGCAACGAAAGTGTTTAATACTATAGAAGGCGGTGCTGTTACCTTTAAAGATAGTGACTTTGGTTTGGATTTATATCGTTTGAAAAACTTCGGGATTCGTGGAACTGAAAGAGTTGATTATGTAGGTACAAATGCAAAGATGAATGAATTTCAAGCGGCCATGGGGCTATGTAATTTACGGCATATTACGGAGGAAATCGAAAAAAGAAGAATTGTTTATGAGCAATATGTTAGTCGTCTATCATGTGTAAAAGGTATACGTTTCATGGAGTTACAAAATAATGTTAAGAGTAATTATGCGTATTTTCCGGTGATTTTCAACGAAAGTAAATGCGGAGTTTCAAGAGATAGAATACACGTGGCGTTAGCTGATGAAAATATAATAAGTAGAAAATATTTTTATCCGATAACTAATTCCTTTGAATGTTATCAGGATAGGTTTGATGCAAATGAAACACCAATTGCATTAGACATTTCGAAAAGAGTGTTGACGCTACCTATTTATGCGGATTTAGATTTAGGTGTAGTAGATAAAATCTGTGATATCATATTAAATGAGTGTAAGCAATGAAAGAAGGGAAAATAGATGATAAGAGGGTTCTTAAATTTTATAAAAGATTTAATGAATGATAGAAAAGTAATTTTTGAATTGGCAAAAAATGATTTTAAAGCAAAATATACAAATTCTTTACTGGGAATCGCATGGGCATTTTTATTACCACTTATTATGATTTTTGTTTTGTGGTTTGTGTTTTCAAGTCAGTCTCCGGTTGATGATGTCCCTTTTATTTTATGGTACATACCTGCTTTCCTGGTTTGGAATTTTTTCACAGAAGCTCTAGGTGCCGGCTCCGGGTGTGTTTTTGACTATTATTATTTAGTAAAAAACATGAATTTTAGGGTTAGTATGTTGCCCGTAGTTAAGATTATATCTTCAAGTTTTGTTCATATGTTTTTTATTTTGTTTATATTTTTTATGTATTTTATTCATGGTTGGAAACCAAATATATATAATCTTCAAGTGATTTATTATTATTTTTGTGTGGTGATGTTGCTTTTGGGTGCATCCTGGTTTATGTCTGCTTTGTCAGTATTTTCCAAAGATATTTTAAGTGCAATTACTTTGATTATTCAAGTTGGATTTTGGGCGACTCCTTTAGTGTGGAATCCGGAAAATATGCCTGTAACCGTTCAAACTATTGTAAAATTTAATCCAATGTATTACATCTGTATGGGATATCGTGAGGCATTCTCTGAACAAATATGGTTCTGGCAACATCCTTACTTGACATTATATTTTTGGGTATTTGTAATTTCTTTGATGGTATTAGGAGCATATGTTTTCCACAAATTAAGACCACAGTTCGCAGATATGTTATAGAAGGAGATTTTTATGAGTGAATATGCAATTGAAGTCAATCATTTGACAAAATCTTATAAATTATACGCTAATAATAAACGAAGAATCATTGAAGGATTGGTTCCGGGAGTAAAAAAACAACATACAGTGTTTAATGCCTTGAATGATGTGAGTTTTAAGATAGGAAAAGGCGAAATTATAGGAATCATTGGTAAAAACGGAAGTGGAAAGTCTACATTGTTAAAAATAATTACCGGTGTATTGCAGCAATCAGCAGGTGAAGTAAAAGTAAACGGAAGAATATCTGCATTGTTGGAGTTAGGGGCCGGTTTTAATCCGGAATATACCGGGATTGAAAACATCTATTTAAATGGAACTTTAAATAGAATTCCAAGAGAAGAGATGAGTAAAAGAATTAATGATATTGCAGAATTTGCAGATATCGGTGAATTTATTCATCAGCCTGTGAAAAGCTATTCCAGCGGTATGTTTGTAAGATTGGCTTTTGCTGTAGCGGTGTATTCAGAACCAGATATTTTGATTGTAGATGAAGCATTAGCAGTTGGAGATGCAGCTTTTCAGGCAAAATGTATGGCACGTATGACGCAGATTATGAAATCAGGTGCGACGGTATTGTTTGTAACTCATGATATGAATACGGTAAAAAGATTGTGTCAAAGATGTATCTATTTGGAAAATGGTACTAAGATTATGGAGGGTCCGGCGGCAGAACTTGCTGATATTTATTTGAAAAGAATTCGTGCATCTATGAATGAGGAGCATGTAAAAATATTGGAAATTCCTAAAAAAGAGAAAGAAATTGAAGAGAATAATAGAAGACAAGAAAAAAAAGTACAGGAATATTTGAACACTGATTTTATAGAGCGCACAAAATATTTTAAAGAAGGTAATGGAGATGTTGAATTTGTTAATTTGCAACTTTTGAATTCAAATGGAGAGGAACAATTTTCTTTTGAATTTGATGAAGAAATTACGATACGAATGAGACTTAAGGTTAATGTTACAGGTAAGTTTGGAGTGGGTTATCATATAAGAGATGATAAAAATACGGAATTGTTAGGAAGCACTAGCAAAAGAGAGATTGGCGATTTTATAGAGGGGAATGCTGGTGAAGTTTATGAAATTGATTTTATTACCAGATTGCCACTTATTGAAGGAAACTATAATATTACTTTAGTTGCTTCTAGACCTGTTATTGAAAATAGAACGGCTTTATTTTTGGCACTTATTGAAAATGCAGCAGTATTTGCTGTAGAAGAGAATTTTGAAGCAAAGTTATGGAATAAGTTCTATATAAAAAATGAGGTTAAAGTAAAGAAATTAAAGGTATAAAGGAGAACTTCAAATGAAATTGGCTATTATGCAACCATATCTTTTCCCATATATAGGGTATTTTTCCTTAATCAACTATACAGATCATTTTGTATTTTTTGATACCCCACAATATATTAAAAAGGGATGGATTAACCGTAATCGTATATTAGGTAGTGGCGGAAAGGATATTTATTTTATTGTTCCGGTGGAAAAAGTTCCGCGTGAAACAGCGATAAAGGATGTGCCAATATTTAATGGAATAGATTGGAAGGAAAAATGGAAAGGGCAATTAAGTATATATAAAAAGAGAGCGCCTTATTATAAAGATGTAGTAAATCTGATAGATGATGTGTTTGCAGTAGAGTGTAAATATGTTTCAGAGTTGGCGATAGCCAGTATTGTTTCTTCTTGTCAATATTTAGGAATTGATTTTAAATATGATGTTTACTCACAGATGAATCTTCCAACAATTGAAGTTAATGCACCTGATGAATGGGCATTGCAGATAACTAAAAAAATGGGATATGATGTGTATGTGAATCCACCAGGTGGGAAAAGTTTTTTTGATCCTAAAAAGTATCAGGATTCTAATATTGAATTGCAGTTTTTGGCTCCTGATATCAAAGCGTATAATCAGCGTAATAATGGTTTTATACCGGGATTATCTATTATAGATATTATGATGTTTTGTTCACCAAAAGAAATAAGTGATATGATGGATTCGTTTATATTGGAAAGTACAAATTAGAATGGAGAAAAAGATGAAAAGTATATTAGTTACCGGATTATGTACATTACATTGGGGGAGATTACAGTATGGTAATATAGGAAATTATTATATTATCGAGCCATTGTTTAGACAATTACATGAGCATTTTAAAGAATATCGTATTTTGACAACTTTTCAGATGGATGAAAAGTTTATAGAGAAAGAAAATATAGAAGTATTACCAATGGATTTATATTATGTATGGGATGCGGAATCTGATGTTAACAATGCCAAAAATGATGTAGAAATTGCTGAAAAATATATGAATAATAAGGAATGTAAGTTATCTCCATATGTTAAAGTACTATTGGATTGTGAGTATGTAATTAATGTATCTGGCGACATGTGGGGAGATAATGCTGAACATGTAGGGCATGATAGATTTTTGGTAGATTGTTTAAAAATGCAAACAGCGCAAATATTAAAGAAAAAAACTATATTATATGCTGTAACGCCCGGACCATTTGAAAAGAGTGGTAAGAATGATGTAGCGAGAGATGTATTCTCAAAATTTGATTTGGTAGTTATTCGAGAAAAAATTTCAATGAATAATTTAATTAAGTGGGGATTTCCTGTAGATAAAGTAGTATGGGCTCCTTGTCCTTCTTTTCTATTTGACAGAAATGAAGCTTATGAATCGAAATGGACATGGAAGATTGAAGAATCGCATGGAGATAATCGAAAAATTATTGGCTTAACATTTGGCGGATTTAATATGCCGTGTGGACCATACGATATGTGGCCACGTGAAGAGGAGCAATTTGAGGTATTTGTTTCATTGGTAGAATATATCATAGATGAATTGCATGCAAATATTATGATTTTTTCCCATACCAATGGTTTTGAATTGCCACCTAAATTTAAATTAATAAATGGTAGAGATTTTATAATATTGGAAGAGTTGTATAGAATAGTATTAAAACGACATCCAGAGTATTGCAAGTATATTTTTTTAGTAGATGAGCCGCTGTTGCCTTGTAATATAAAAAAATTAATAGGAACGATGGACATGTTGATTACAGGAAGAGTACATGCTTCAGTAGCATCTGTAAGTCAATGTGTACCTACGGTATATGTCGAATATGAGCAAAATGTAATATATAGTGATAAAATGAGCGGATTTTCGGCGCAAGTAGGTATGGAAGAATACGTATGTGCACCAGGTAATTTAGAGGAAATAAAAAAGAAAGTGCAAAAATGTTACACTCAAATTTCAGAGACAAGAGGAGAATTGAATAAAAGAATTCCTCAAATTAAAGAATGTGCGATAAATATTTTTGATAAGATAAAAAATTTATGATAAAAGAAAAAGCTAACTTTGTTTGGGTCAAAGGTGAAACGTACAAAGCAAGAATATATGACTTTTTAGCAGAAATTGATGATGTTATGATACCGCCCCTCAGAGGAAGAGTAGTATTGGCGGATTATGCTGAAAAGCTTGCAGGAAAAGCGGAAACAGTGTTCATGGTTAAAGAAGCCACAGATTTGGCATCGTGTTCGATATATTGTAATGAAAAGAATGCATTTATTACGTCGATTGCTGTTAAAAAAGAGTATCAGAAGCAGCATTTGGGAAGTCAACTATTAAATGAAGTAAAGAAATTTGTTGAAAAGAAGGAATGTGAAAGAATACGGTTAGAAGTTTTTAAAGAAAATATATCTGCATACAAATTTTATTTAAAAAACAGATTTGAGGTTATTAATGAAAATGATTTTTGGATAACTATGGAATATAGGATGGAGGAAATGAAATGAATGAAATTAATTTAAAGAGAACGGTATTAAATATAACTACTTTTTGTAATTTGAAGTGTAAACATTGTCTGGCATTTATCCCATACTATAAAGAACGGCATTCTATGGGAATTGAAGAGGCAAGAAAAGTATTAGAGGCATATTTTAAAGTTGTTGATACTGTGGAAACATTTACAATAACGGGGGGGGAACCATTATTGAACGATAAAACGTACGATATTATGGAAGAAGTGTATACATATGACGAACAGATTTTAAAAAGTGTAGATTTTGTAACGAATGGAACGATGATGATTCCGAATAATGTGTTGGATTTGTTTGAAAAGCATAAACAAAAAACAAGAGTAGTACTGAGTAATTATGGTGAACATTTATCGAAAAAGATTAACGAAGTAGAAGAGGAATTGAAAAAGAGAGGGATTACATATAGAATATCAAAGTTTTATGGTGACAATTTGTACTATGATGGTTGGATAGATTTTTCTGATCATTCGCTTAAATGGGAAAACGAGAGTGAGAGAGAAAAGAATGCACAAAAGTGTCTTCATAGAGTTGGGAAGTATTACATAATAAATGAAGGCGAATTGCATAGTTGTTCGCGAGGATTTTGGAGAATGAAGAATGGTATCATTCCAAAAAAGAAAGGTGAATATGTTCCATTGTTAGATGAATCAATTTCTTTTGAAGAGAAGAGAAGAGACTTATTGACAATGTATGGATTAAAGAGTAGTACTTCTTGTGCCCATTGTGTGGGATTGTGCAATGATGTACCGAGGGTAACGCCAGCACAGCAGCTGGATTAAGAAGAGTTAACTACATATAAAAATGAGGAGTTTATTTACAAATTATACAGATTAAGAAAAATATTGGAACAATATTTGGGGTTGAATTTCTGTTTTATATAAGGGAATCAGTAAAGAAGAAAAGTTAGAAAGGGGCATATTGATATATAGTGACGTAAATATATCAATAGAAATTATAGTGAAGATATCAGTTGTTTTAACATCTTATAACAGTGAAAGATTCATAGAGAAAAGTATTGATTCTATACTTAATCAAACTTATACAAATTATGAACTCATTATAGTTGATGATTGTTCTACTGATTTGTCGTGGGAAAAAATATGCAAATATAAAGAAAAGTATCCACATATTATAACGGTGCGTCATGAATATAATTGGGGAAGTGGAATTGTTGCAGATGCAGTAGAAAATTATGCAGTAGGAGAGTATATTGCAATTAATCATTGTGATGATGTGTGGGAAAAAGAAAAGTTGCAAAAGCAAGTTGAATTTATAGAAAAAAATCCAGAATATGTAGCGGTATTCACAAATGCAGTTGCAATAGATGAATATGGTAAAATATATGATAGTAAGGAGGGATTTTATCACAATAGATTTAACGTTTCAAATAGAACAAGACATGAATGGCTTAATCATTTTTTTTATCAAGGAAATTGCTTATGCCATCCAAGCGTATTGATAAGAAAAGATGTATACTCAGAAAATAATTTCTTCCATAAGGAATTGCGACAAATCCCAGATTTTGTTAAGTGGATACAGTTATGTAAAAAGTATGAGATATATGTATTACCTGAACCATTGATGAAATTTAGGGTTCGATTGGGAAATAAAAATTCTAGTGGTTTACGTGTAGATACTCAGATACGTTCAACAGTTGAATTGTATTTAATGTTAGACGAATACAAAGAAATTACAGAACGAGATGAATTTTTAAAAGTTTTTCCGGAAGCAAAAAAATATTGTAATAGACAATATTTTTCTACAGAGTATGTATTGGGGAGAATATGTACTGAAAAGAACATGCCAGTTTATACACGGCTTTATGGATTACAATTACTTTATAAGGTATTAAGCAATCCAGAAGATGCAGAGATGATAAAAGAACAATATGGTTATACAGCTAGGATGTTTCAGCAGGATACCGGAGAAGAAGATATTTTTGGAATTTTACCGAAAAGAAGTAAACAAGTCAGAAGCATCTATTATGATACAGGAAATGGTTATAACATAGAGAAAGCATTTACAGAACAATATGATTTGATTAATTCAGATATATTTGAAATGAAATGTGTCATAGAGGTTCCAAGGGGAAAAAATATTGTAGCTTTAAGATTTGATCCGGCGGAAGGTATTATGGTTAAAGTAGAACTAGAAGATATAGAAATAAATAATGAATATGTGCAATTTAAAGCGATTAATGCATTGGAAATCCAAGATAGAGAAGAGATTTTCATTGATTTAGATCCTATATATGAAATAAATTTGCCACAAGAAAATTTATCAAATGTAAATATAAAAGTTAGAGGGAAAATTACTAGATTGGGAGATGAAGAAGTTTCTAGTTATATAAGGAGTATAGTAAAGAAAGAAAATTGTGTTGAACAAAAGAGGCAAAGATTTTTGTTATTTAGGAGGAAATAGAATGAGAAGATGTATAGTGTGTGGAACAACAACAGATAAATTTATTCCAATTGAAAAAAAATATATTGAAATTTCTGAGAGATATGGTAAAGAGAAAAAAACAAAACCAGAAACCTTAAATAGAGAGGAATATTCTTGTCCGAATTGTTATTCTTCAGATAGAGATAGATTAAATGTTGCATTTATTCGAAAGCTAAGGGATAGTTTTGGAGGAGAGATAAGGTTTTTGGAAATTGCACCTTCGGGGGCATTACAGAGATATTTATTTTCAAATTGGGCATCTAGTTGTTTTGACACTGCCGACTTATATATGGATGGAGTGGATTATAAAATAGATATTCAAAATATGAGTGTAATTGCGGATGGTTCTTATGATTTTATTGTTTGTAGTCATGTTTTAGAGCATGTTGAAAATGATAAGAGAGCTATGGCGGAGTTGTATAGAATTTTAGATTCACGAGGGATAGGGATAGTTACTGTTCCGATAGATTTAAATCGTGAGGAAACGGATGAAGAATGGGGATTATCGGAAGAGGAAAACAGGTTTCGTTTTGGACAAGAAGACCATGTTAGGGCATATAATAAAAATGATTATATAAAAAGGCTTGAAAATGCGGGATTTGGAGTTCACCAATTGGGAAAGACGTTTTTTGGAGAGAAGGAATTTGAAGAAAGTGCGCTAACAGATACTTCTATATTATATGTAGTTTATAAGAGTGATACACTTTATGGAAAACAGGATACTATTATAAAAAATTTTAAAGATAGTCATGAAAACAGAACGTATATAAGTGAGCATAAAGTTCCAACTAAAAAAGAATGTACTTATTACATTGACTTATTTAAATTAGAAGAAAGGATTTTAAGTATTTGGGGATGGGTTTTTTTAAGTGATAAAGATAGTAAAAAAACTAAAGTAAAACTTATGTTTGAAAATGAGGAAATAGAGTATATTAGGGGAATAAATTTTAGAAAAAGAGATGATATACAAGGGAAGTATGGGAATAGAAAAAAGAATTATTATTATTCAGGATTAGATGTCATTATGAATATAGATGATGTGAGAAAAGGAAATTATAAGGTATATATATTATTACAAAATGAAATGTATAAATATAAAATTTTGCTTAAAGATAATATATGTGTAAACTAGAGGTGGAAATGAACAAGTTAGTGAGCGTAATTATGCCATGTTACAATGATGGCAAGTATATTAAAGAGGCAATACAATCGCTGAAAGAACAAACTTATCCATTTTGGGAACTGGTTGTGATTGATGATGGTTCAACTGATAAGGAAACTATAAAAATTGTAGAGAGTTTAGAAAGTGAAAATATAACTGTACTTCATTCGAAACATTTAGGACCATCAGGTGCTAGAAATTACGGAATTCAATGTGCAAAAGGAAAATATATACTACCATTGGATTCAGATGATAAGATTGCTTCTACATATATGGAAAAAGCGGTACATATTTTAGAGAATGATTCTGATATCGGTGTAGTATATTGTGAAGCGGATCTGTTCGGAGAAAAAAATGGAAAGTGGGATTTGCCGGCGTACTCGTTTGAACAAATGTTAATTGATAATGTTGTTTTTATTACAGCGCTATTTTATAAAGAAGATTGGGAAAAGGTAGGCGGTTTTAATGTCAATATGAAACAGGGAATGGAAGATTATGATTTTTGGTTGTCTATTCTTGAATTAGGAAGGACAATATACCAAATCCCGGAAATATTATTCCACTATAGAATAAAACCTGTTTCGCGAACAACAAAATTTCAATCAGAAACTAATCGTATGAAAGAAGCTTATAGGCAAATATATCATAATCATAAAGATTTTTATGAAAGAAATAGTGAGCAATATGCACTGTTATTGAGGGATGCGCTTATAGAGCAAATACACATAAGAATGCAGTATGAAAAAGTATTAGATAAGGCGAAAATTTTGACAAAGATTCCCGTGATTAGAACAATAATTCACTGGATGACGCGATAATAATATGGAGGATAAACAAATGATAGTATTTACATCGATATGTACAAATTATGCACACAAAGCAAGAACATTGGCAAAATCTGTAAAGGAAAATATACCGGATGCACAGTTTTATGTATGTTTAACAGAAAGAGAAATTCCAGAATCAATGAATTCTCCTTATTTTGATAAGGTTATTTTATCAAAAGATATGTGGGAAGGAAATTTTGACCAGTTTATATATAAACATGCAATTGTTGAAGCATCTACTGCTGTAAAGGGTCAATTTTTTAGATATTTATTAAAAACACATCCAGAAGAAGATAAGTTTGTATATTTAGATCCAGATTGTTATGTATATTCTGACTTTGTTGAGTTAAGAGACTTATTGGACACAAGACCTATTGTACTATGTCCGCATTTATTACAGGCTGGAAATATTGATATGGAATTATCATCTACAGCTCATGGAGTTTATAATCTTGGATTTTTAGGTGTTAATCATAGTGAAGAGGCAGAACGTTTTATTAATTGGTGGGCAGATAGATTGTATCTATTTTGTTATGATGATATACAGAGAGGAATTTTCACGGATCAAAAATGGATTGATTTAGCTCCGTGTTTCTTTGATGTAGAGATATTTAAACATAGAGGATATGATTTTGCCACATGGTCATTGTTAGATTGTGGAATGAGTAAAGAAAATGGAAAGTATCTTGTGAAAGGTGATGAGTTAAGATTTATTCATTTTTCAGGATATGGACAAACTCTTCAGAATTGTATTACAAATTGGCTTCCGGAAGGTCCACATCCATTTAAAGATTTGCATGAAGAATATTGTAAATTACATGAAGAGAATAATGCTGACAATGTGTCAAAAACGCCTTGGACATATAGTCACTATTATTCAGGAGAAATGATTGATGATAAACTTCGTGTTAAATATAGAAATAACAGAGATGTTATGTTCAGCATAGAGGATCCGTTTGCGTTAAGTAATAGGGAAATTTCACAGAAGTTTACCGCAAGTTCTGCAATGACAAATTATCAAAAAGTGGTAGATTCTTTTAAACGTGATGGTGTTCGTTCTACATTTTTGAAGATTATAAATGTATTAACGAAATAGATTAAGAATTAATCAATAAAAGAGCTAGGAAAATAAGTAAATATAAAAATAGAAAGCGAGTAGATAGTATATTAATGAATAGAAAAATATGATATTTATTTTATTATTGCAACGAGTTTTCTTTTTAACTTAATATATTTTCCTATTTTATTTTCGGGAAAGATGTATATGTATTTCGCCATCGGAGCAGATACATACTGTAGTTATTGGCCAAGTATTGCTTATGCTAAGAATTTGTTGAAAGATTTTAAATTGTGGGATATGGGGCGAGGGTTATGAACTTCAACGATAACATGGACATCATACTTTTTCTTGGATCCTTTTAACTGGGTAGTTTTTCTGTTTAAGGCAGAAAATATGGGAGTAGGATTATTTATAGGGTTGGCTTTAAAATATGTTTTTTTAGCTTTTTTTCTAATCGATACATAACAATTAAAGGAATAAAGGGCTATAATAAAACTATTTGTTCGCTAATGATAGTATTTGGTGGTTGGTCTGTTTGTTAAGGGCAGCACTATAATTATGCTACAGTGTTTGTTTTTTACATAATGCTTCTATATTTTTTGAATGTTGGCTACAACAGAAGAAGTATATTGGATTAATTGCAGGGCAAAAAAATTACTGTATACGGTGATGGTAAAAACGTTCATGACTGGTTATATGTAGAAGATCATGCAAAAGCCATCGACATGGTTCAGGAACAGGGAAGATTGTTTAAAACTTACGACATCGATGGACATAAAGAAAAACGGAACATTGAAATCATCAATATTATCATTGAAACCTTACAGGAGATGTTACCGGAAAGTGATCCTAGAAAAGAATTGGTATCTACAGACTTAATCACATATGTAGAAGATAGAAAAGGTCACGACAGACGTTATGCTATCGCTCCTGACAAAATCAAAGCTGAAATCGGGTGGGAACCGGAAACTATGTTCAAAGAAGGTATTAAGCTTACTATTAAATGGTTCTTTGAAAATGAAGACGGGATGAAGAACGTAACCAGTGGCGATTATCAGAAATATTACGAAGATATGTACAATACTAAATAATTATAAGAAGAAAAAATATATTATATTAGAATACGAATATATAATAAAGATGAGGACTTACTAAGGAAGTTACAACATAAATGGGACAAGGCGGAAAGAGGATGAAGAAATTACTTATGTTAGGGGGAGCACAGTCTCAGATACCTGCTATTATACGGGCAAAGGGAGTAGGAATCAAGACAGTGTCAGGATTCCTTGCAGAAGTAGGCGATATAAGCCGCTTTGACAATCCTAAAGAATTGCAGAAGCTTGCAGGACTTGCATTGGTAGAAAACAGTTCTGGTAAACACAAGAGCGAAACAACAATCAGCAGGCGTGGTTGAAAGAGACTGAGATATCTGTTATTCGAGGTTGCAATGTCACTTGTGGGAAAGAATCGGGAGTTTGGTGAACTACACCATTATTACACGACCAGAAAGTAGAATCCGTTAAAGAAGATGCAGTCACTGATGGCTGTAGCAGCAAAGGTAATAAGAGTGTTTTATGCAATTCTTACAAAAGGTGTGGATTATAATCCGGCAAAGATGCTGGAGGATATTAAATGACTGGGAATGTTACAGGCAGCTTAATCAGAAACAGTAACAATGTAGGAGACTATGAAGTGCGTAGCCACTGTATACGCAGAGGGTGGCAGGAAACGTCCACTGGAAGCAGTGCTGATATAGGAAGCGGGTCAGTAATCAGAAAACAAAGAATGAGCCAGTAGTCGGGAGGAATTATCACTATGGGGCATAGACCCCGTTAGGGAGCAAAGCTGAGACTCTGGTTATGGATAGGCAGGACGAAGGAAGTGAAGACCTCTGGGTACAGAGATGATCCTGGTGGATATAGGAGGTTAGCTGACATAGAGGGATGGGTATACACACGGCCAGTAAAGCGAAAAACAAAGACGTTTTATTTCGTATACCCTTTAACCGCTATTTCAGTACTTGATACATTGAAACGTCCATGACTTTAGGCTCATTCACTGAGATATACAAGGCTAAAAACCTTGACTTTTCAACAAAAAAGACTTGATTATATGAGGAGGAAATAAGTCATGAAAGAAAAAATAAAGATTAGTGGCCATAAACTATTGTTGGGAGTGATATGTTTTGTCGTGTCATTTATGGTAGAATATTTTTGCGTAAGATATTATTTGTTTGGTGATGATTGTAGGGAACAAATGTTCGAAACGGTTATTAATAATTATTCATTTACTACTGCAATTTTTTTAGGGCTTATTTTATACGTTTTAGCAAGAGGAATCATAAATGTGGTTAACTACATTAGGACTACAGAGGTTAAAAGAGAAAATGCCGATATATGTTTTGGTGGTATTATTTTTGTTGGTGGTATTATTTTTTCGACTATATGGATGATTGTTACAGGTAATAAATTTCAAAAATATACAGATATTATTTTCGAAACTACTTCAGGGACAGCCACCAATAAAAGTCCCGAAAGAGCATTACCGTATGCATTAATATTGTTGGGGATTGTTTTGTATACATTATATTATTATTGGAGAGAAAAAAGAACCGTAGTAAGAGATATGGAAATTATTACGAATAAATCTTTTACAAATATCAATGACATTATTATTTCTTCTCTAGGAGTGGTGATTTCTTCCTGGTTTATTTTTTATACCAATATATCTGATGTATTAGTAATCACGAGCATATTAGTTTTTTTTGTTTATTTCAAATATCCAGAAATTTTATGGGAGGCACTATCTTTTTATTTTCTTCTAATATATGCTGAAATAGGTATTTATAGGCTATATGTTATTTTAGAGGGAAGATTAAGTATTAGTTCAACATTACTTTGCATAATAGCTGCAATAGTGACGATTGGTATAGTTTTTACACAAAAAAATAAGGAAAAGATTTGTCAAATATCCTTTATACCACAACTATTTATTCCTTTTATTTTGTTGAATTTATTACAGAATCAATATTTAGAATATGGAGGATATAGGACGATAGAAGTTCCCTATCGAATAACACTTTTAGTGTGGATTCTTATAGTTTTTTTTGTATTGAATCTACTGTATGTAATCTTAAAAAGAAAAAAGGATATGTCTAAAGGTAATAGTATTACTATTGGAACATTAATAACGATTTTTTTCACAAATTGTTATAGAAATTCTGGTGCAATTATGTCTGGAGATCTTCATCATGCTTTTGAAGATGTGATAGGATTTTCTCAGATTTTTGAAAAAAGTTTACAGCCATATGAGGAGTATATTTCTGCTAGTGGATTTTACTCAGTACTTCAAGGGGCTTTTTTTAAATTTGCAGGAAAAGGTTTGTTTTCGAATTTAAATGTTGCAAATAATGTATACTTTTTGTTTATTGCTTTAGCATTGGTTGTTACTCTATGTCTTCATTTGGATAGAAAGAGTGTTTTATGTGTTGGAATATTATTTTCAATATCTGATTATAATAGGGTTCATTTGATAATTCCAATTGTGCTAATCCTTATATATCCTAAATTAATAGAGAAAACAAATAGTTGGCTTAAAGTATGGGTTTTATCTAGTTTTTTGCATGGTTTATATTACCCGACTTACGGGGCTGCTGTGTGTTTAGGTTTTATGCCATTAGGCATATATCAAGTTAGTAGATATATCAAAAGTGGTGAGTTGAAAAAAGATGTCAAGAAGGTAAGATTTTGGTTAGGTTGGATTGTCTGTATATTGCCTATTATTGCAGGATTAAATATTTTATGGGGAACGTTTCTGCATGTCAAAAGTATGGCAGAGCAAACGATATATGCAGATGGTATAGTAAAGTTTTCACAAACAATTTTAAGTGGGGTGATGAATTATCTATCGTTTTTCCCAGGAATAAGGATGGCATGTGTTAATTCAATAGCATTTGTAGTTCCGGTTTTTTTGGTTTTAATAGTATATTTTTGTGTGTTAAGTATCGGCAAGATACAAATAAATAATAAAAAAGTTATTATCCAAAATAAACAAAATTTATGTTGCATGAGCTCTTTGATAATTATCTTATTAATTGCTTATACATTTACGTTTATACGTCTTGATTCAGCATCATTATTTGCAAGAAATACCTATATGTTGTTGACAATATGTACGTTGCTGTTTATATTTTCGCTCATATATTTAGAGGATAAGCTAAAGAAATTTGTTATATGTGTTGCAGTAGCGATTCCATCGATATGGGGAGGGGTAGCTATACATAACATTGATTCATCATTGCAAGCCCAATTCACGATTCCAGAAAATTATATTTATGTTGAAAATGATAAAATAAGCAAATGGGGAAAGGGATATGTTCAAAAAAATATTTATGATTCTGTAGAGGCTGAATATAGTAAAATGTCTAATGATTCTAAAAAGACGTTTTATTATGGAACGATGCCGAGTTTTGGATATTATTATCTTTGTGATGTAAAAGCGGTGGGAACATTGGAATATGGACTTACAGTTAAAGGATATACGGCAACTGAAGAGGCTGTGAATCTTTTAAGGAGGCATCCTAGCATTGTAGGGGGATATGGGGATATATATACTGGAAGTTATGCATTCTATAATTATTATTTGTATAATTGGTTACTTACTTCGGGAGAATATATATGGTCTACTGAAAGAGATGCTTTTATTCCGAATATAAATAAATTATCGATAGATGAAGTGAGAGAAATAAATAAAAATATTGCTACAATACCTGAAAACTTTAATATGGGATTGCATGCAAATTCTATTGGAAGATCCTTTGCTTCTTTGGACGAACGTTTTGAAAAAAAAGATATATTGTATAACTGCACTTATGACAATGAAATATATTCAATAGAATTTGAAGAGGTAATTAATGGAGATGAAGTCGATTATGTTTATGTTGAATTTGGTAATTTGAATTTGGAACCATACTATTGCTATTTTAATGTGGGAGCAGAAGAGGAGATAAACTCATTGTTAGAACAATTTCTTTTGCAAAAAAGATATAACAAAGGAATGCAACTTTACATTGAATGGAGTGATGATTATGGAAAAAGTCATAGAGTATATGCGGAAATGAATGATGGAAAGCTACTGATTCCGTTGGGAGCGGGAGCAAAATGGTTGCTTCATAATCATGAAGGAGTGGATATTGGAGTAGTTAAGGATGGTGCACCGATAGAAATTCCTGAAATTACGGAGATTAGATTTTTAAAATTGAAAGAGGTGAAGTAATACATAAAGGTATGCGGCAGATATAATTTAATTTATGTTAATAATAGAACTAGGTTTTGTTTTGCTTAAACAAAAGAGTGGTATGTTGTATTGCATATTGCGGAATATATGTTTTTTATGAAAGATAAAAAAGAATGCCATGAAAATCTCTGCAAATGTGTTAATAATATGATTAAAATAATGCTAAAATTCAAAAGAAGCGATAATTAAAAAATAAATGGAGATGGTCATATGCTGAATAAGATATTATTATTTATACCTATGTACAATTGTGAAAAACAAATAGTGAGAGTTTTAAAGCAAGTAGATTGTGAAATATTGAAGTATATTAAGGAAGTTATAGTTATTAATAATCGAAGCACAGATAACGGAGAAAATGCAGCAATAGAGTATTGCAAAACAACTCCAGAATTGCCTATAAAAATTCTTAGAAATGACGAGAACTATGGCTTGGGAGGATCGCATAAAGTTGCTTTTCAATATGCTATAAATAATGGATATGATTATATAATTGTTCTCCATGGAGATGATCAGGGTAGAATTGCGGATTTTATTCCATTGATAGAGAGTGGGGAATACGAAAAACATGATTGTTGTTTAGGAGCAAGATTTATGAAGGGTTCTAAGCTTATTGGTTATAATAAATTAAGAATATGGGGGAATTATGGTTTTAATTTATTGTTTTCAATGATTGTGCATAAGTCTGTGAAAGACTTGGGCTCTGGATTAAATATGTATAAGGTTGACACATTAAAAAGTTTGTACTTCATGAAATATCCGGATACGTTATATTTTAATGATTTGATGATATTGGCATCATGTTATTATAAACAGGATCTCTATTTTTATCCAATATCATGGAGAGAAGAGGATCAGATATCAAATAATAAACTATGGAGCTTTTCGTGTGCGTTGTTAAAAATGCTTTGGAATTATGTTAAAGACAAGAAGAAGTATATAGAACAGGATATGAGAATAAAAGTGATTGAAGAATATACGGCACAAGTAATTTATGAACAGGGGGAGACAAGATGAAGGTTATGATAACTGGAGCAGCAGGGTTTATAGGATCGCAGCTTGCATATGCTTTATGGAAAAAGGGAGTAGAGTTGATTCTAATAGACAATTTTTCTTATGGAAAAGTTGATAATTTGGAATTCTCGGAGCATAGTTTTGTGGATGAAATTATAAAAATGGATATCCGAGATAATGAAGGTATAGCGAAATTGCTGGAAGGAAAAGATGTTGATTATATTTATAACATTGCAGGGATTGCACCACTTCCGGACTGCCAATTGGATCCTGTAGAAGCAATTAGTGTAAACTTGAATGGTTTTGTAAATCTTCTTGAAAATGGAAGAAAATATGGTGTTAAGAAAATTATTCAAGCAAGTACTAATGCAATGTATGAGAATGAAACAGAATTTCCTACATTTGAAAATAATTTTAAACAGCCGACATTAATTTATCCAAATACAAAATATTGTGCGGAAAGATTTGCACAGTCATATTGTGATACGTATGGAATGAACGTTACTTGTCTTAGATTTGCGAACGTTTATGGTCCACATATTGATTGTTTGAGAAAACAACCTCCTTTTGTAGCTTATATGATAAGGGAGCTATATTACGGTAGAACACCGGTATTTCATTCAGATGGAACTCAGCGAAGAGATTACATATATGTAGATGATTTGGTAAGATTGGCAATAATGGTTCAGAAAGGTGATGGATTTGATTGTGTAAATGTATCTTCGAATATGAACTATTCTGTGAATGAGATGTATGATATAGCCCAAAAAATTATGGGCAAGAATATTGCGGCAGAATATGCTTCGGATGCTCATTATTGGGAAAAATATCCTGGACTTTATGAAGGTGCATATCCCATTAAAAATGAAATACTTAATCATGAGATAAATAAATATTCGCTTTGTGATAATTCTCACGCAAAAGAAAAATATGGATGGCAACCTGAAGTAGGAATGGAAGAGGGATTGCGTAGAGTTATAGAGAATGAATGTGAATTATTAAGCAAATTAGGAGAATAATCAAATGAAAAAAATTCATCTTATTATGCCAATGGGAGGCGGTGGAACCAGGTTTGGGAATAAAGGGTTCAATTTGCCTAAACCATTAATTGAATTACAAGGAAAACCTTTTTTTTATTGGGCAACTCAATCTATATGTAAATTTGTAGATGTGCAAGATATAACTTTTGTTATTTTGCAGGAGCATATTGAAAGATTTGAAATTGATAAAAAAATTCTTCGATTTTATCCTCAGGCAAATATTCAAGTTATTCCACAAGTACTTAATGGTGCAGTTTTAACTTGCCGCGAAGGGGTAAAAGTTATAGATGATGATTTGCCAATACTTTTTAACGATTGTGATCATGCTTTTATTTGTCCTGAGTTTTATGAGTATTGCAAGAAGGTTGAGTTTGATGAAATCGATGGTGCATTGCTGACATTTGAATCAGATAGTCCTAATTTTAGTTATGTTAAATTTGATGATAAACGTAATGTTATAGGAACGATAGAGAAGGTAGTTGCAAGTGACGAAGCGATTTGTGGTGCATATTATTTTAAAAACAAGAGAATATTTATAGATGCGGTGGAAAAATATCTTACAAAATGTGAATATAAAGAATTTTTTGTTAGTGGTGTGTATAACGAGATGGCAAATAAGAAAGAACTGATAAGAACATTTAAAATAAAAGAACATATCTCGTTTGGAACTCCGGATGAATATGACCTTGCACTAGATGATGAAAGATTGGGTGAATTGATTTAATGGTTATTTTGTATTTTATAGGAGCTGTATTTTTGATTTGTGTAGCCCATTATATTCGAGTTTTAAGATGGGAATTGTTTATTGATATTTATGAAAAACCAAATAGAAAAAGACTTATGCAGGGACTAAATATAGGTTTTTTATTAAATTATATAGTACCTTTTAAATTAGGAGATATTGTAAGAGCGTGGTTTGCCGGAAGAAAAATGAAGAATGGGACAGCGCTTGGATTATCTACAGTAATTGTGGATAGATACCTTGATATTGTATGTGTAGGATTAATTTTTATAATTCTATCAGTATCGGGTAAAGGTGGGGCTGAAATACAAAATACAGCAGTATTCTATTTGTTTTTTGCACTAGTATTATTAGTGCTAATAATGGCAATTTATACACTGAAGGGAATTGTTAAAAAAATTATTAGGGCAATAGCCAGTTTGTTTAATAAGAAAATAGAAACAGCTATATTGCAGTTTGTATGGGCATTAATATGGAATTTTAAAGATATTTTTCAAAAGATTAGTAAATTTAAACTTATTGCTACAACATTAGGAATGTGGTTTTTTTATCTTGCATCATATTTTTTATTTGCAAAAATGCTAAGCATTTATGAATTGGAAACAACCTGGACGGATATTTTCGTATTATTATTTGCACAGAATGGAATAAAAGAGAGTACCGGAGCAATTACATTATTTACTAATTATGTGAGTGTGGGACATTTTGTATGTATGGTGGGATATATGTTAGCTCCATTAGTGGTAATACTTTTGTCTTCGTTTATTATAAAAAAAGACAAAGAGCAATCGGAAGAAGAAAGCTATCTGAATTTATTACCGCATATGGATCCGAAAGAATGTTTGAATTTTCTTGAAGCTTATTTCTCAAATTCAAATAGAGAATATGTGAAGAATTATTTAAAAATCAATCAGTGTGTTTCAATAATTAGAGATTATTCGGCTGGTTCAAATGCAACAACTATGCTTTGTATGGATGAAAAAAGTACATTTTTTAGAAAATATGCCTTTGGAGAGGATGGAGAAAAACTTTATCAGCAGATACTATGGTTGCATCAAAATGAAAATAGATTGGTATTGCCTAAAATATTAAGACAAGAAAAAACGGATACATACTGTTATTATGACATGCCTTATAGTAGTAATTCTGTGGGATTATTCGAATATGCACATTCTATGCCTTTAGAACAGACATGGAAAGTAATTCAAGGAGCTCTGGAATGTTTGGAAAAATCTATTTATACAATAGATGTCAAAAGTGCAGACCATGAAACTATTAACAGATATATCAGAACAAAAGTGGATAATAATCTCGAGAAGATAAAAAATGCTAAAAGAATAAAAAGTCTTCAGCACTATGATACACTGATTATAAACGGTGTAGAATATAAAAATTTGAAATATTATGAGAAATATTTGAATAAGGATTACTTGACAAAGATATTTTCAAATGATAAGTATGCTGTAATCCACGGAGACCTTACAATAGAAAATATTATATGTACGCGAAATGAACACGGACAGGATGATTTTTATATTATAGACCCTAATACCGGAAATGTACATGATTCACCTAATCTTGATTATGGAAAATTGCTTCAGTCGATTCATGGGGGATATGAATTTCTTATGTCAACCAAAGAAATTAAAGTTAACGAAAATAATATTAATTTCTTATTTACGAGATCGTCAGCATATATAGAGCTTCATAAGAAATTGAGAGAATATATGATTAATAATTTGGGTTATGAGCGAACTAGAAGTATTTATTTTCATGAAATAATTCATTGGATCAGACTTATGCCATATAAGATTGAAAAAGATGGGAAACGGGCAATATTATTTTATGCAGGTATGTTAATGGTAATGAATGATATAATTGACATGTATGGAAACAGTGAGGTATAGGGTATGGCAAAAGAATATCTTGCACTCTTTGATCTTGATGGAACATTATTTGATACAGGAGATGTGAACTATTATGCATATAAGGAGGCACTTACTCCGTTTAATGTTGAACTTGATAAAGAGTATTTTGTAAATAAATGTAATGGGAGACATTATACAGAGTTTTTACCTCAAATAATGGGAACATACGAACATATGGATGAAGTACATAAATTGAAAAAGTCTGCATATGCAAATAATTTAGATAAGGCAAGGGTAAATCATCACTTATTTGAGATTATTATGCAAATGAAAGAGAAATATCACTTGGCAGTGGTAACTACGGCATCCAGACAGAATGCGACAGATATATTAAAGTATTATAATTATTATGATATCTTTGAGTTTATGGTTACGCAAGAGGACATAACGAGAATTAAACCTGATCCAGAGGGCTTTATTTTGGCTATGAATCATTTTGAAATAGATGCTAAGAATACGGTTATTTTTGAGGATTCAGAGGTAGGAATCCAAGCGGCTAAAGCGACTGGTGCTACTGTGTTTGTAATTGGTCAATTATAAATTTGATAGTATAGAAAATGAATCTATTAAATAGTGTTTGTTTGCATTTTTGTATGATGGTATTGAAAATCATTGCTAAGAAAAATATAAAAAGGCGAAGAGGATTGGACCATGAGAACTTATTTAGTAACAGGTGGAGCCGGATTTATCGGTTCTAATTACATTCATTATATGTTTAAGAAATATGATAATGATATCCGTATCATTAATGTAGATGCCCTGACTTATGCGGGTAATCTTGAAAACTTAAAAGATTTGGAAGACAGAGATAATTATACTTTTGTCAAAGCAGATATCTGTGATAAAGAAGCAATTGCAAAAATCTTTGCAGAAAACAACATTGACAGAGTAGTACATTTTGCGGCAGAAAGCCATGTAGACAGAAGTATTAAAAATCCGGAAGTATTTGTGCAGACCAACGTACTTGGTACCGCAGTTATGCTTAACTGTGCAAAGGCAGCGTGGGAACTTCCTGACGGAACCTTCAAAGAAGGAAAGAAATTCCTTCATGTTTCCACAGACGAAGTATATGGTTCCTTACCGGATGATGAAAATGCTTTCTTCTATGAAAAAACTCCATATGATCCACACAGCCCATATTCTGCAAGTAAGGCATCTTCTGATATGTTGGTTAAGGCTTATATGGATACTTACAAATTCCCGGCGAACATTACCAACTGTTCCAATAACTACGGACCATACCAGTTCCCGGAAAAATTAATTCCACTCATTATCAACAATGCATTACAGGGTAAAAAACTTCCTGTATACGGTGATGGTAAAAACGTACGTGACTGGTTGTATGTAGAAGACCATGCAAAAGCTATTGATATGGTTCAGGAACAGGGAAGATTATTTGAAACCTACAATGTTGGTGGACACAATGAAAAACAGAACATTGAAATCATCAATATTATTATTGAAACCTTACAGGAAATGCTGCCGGAAGGTGACCCAAGAAAAGAATTGGTATCTACCGATTTGATTACTTATGTAGAAGACAGAAAAGGTCATGACAGACGTTATGCAATCGCTCCTGACAAAATTAAAGCAGAAATCGGCTGGGAACCGGAAACCATGTTCAAAGAAGGTATCAAGCTTACCATTAAATGGTTCTTTGAAAATGAAGACTGGATGAAGAACGTAACCAGCGGTGACTATCAGAAATATTACGAAGATATGTACAGCGGAAAATAAGGAGGCACCATGAAAGGTATTATTTTAGCCGGAGGAAGCGGCACAAGATTGTATCCATTAACCAAAGCAATTTCCAAACAGATTATGCCTGTGTATGATAAACCAATGATTTATTATCCATTGTCTACCTTAATGCTGGCAGGCATCCGTGAAATTTTAATTATTTCCACACCAAGAGATTTACCGGTATTTGAAGATTTGTTTGGAACAGGAGAACAGTTAGGTCTTTCATTGAGCTATGCTGTTCAGGAGGAACCAAGAGGATTGGCAGAAGCATTTATTATCGGAGAAGAGTTTATTGGTGATGATAATGTGGCATTGGTATTAGGAGATAATATTTTCTATGGTCAGAGTTTCTCCAAGTTACTTCGTGAAGTAGCTTCCCGAAAAGAGGGAGCAACTATTTTCGGTTACTATGTAAAGGATCCGAGAGAATACGGAGTAGTTGAATTTGATGAAAACGGAAAAGCCATTTCCATTGAAGAAAAACCACAGAATCCAAAGAGCAACTATGCAGTGCCGGGGCTTTACTTCTATGATAATGACGTTGTAGAAATTGCAAAAAATGTGAAACCATCTGCTCGTGGTGAAATTGAAATCACAGCAGTAAATAATGCTTATCTTGAAAAGGGAAAACTTCGTGTAGAAACCATGGGACGCGGATTCGCATGGTTAGATACCGGAAATCATGATTCCTTATTGGAAGCAGCTAACTTCGTAGAAGCTTTCCAGAAAAGACAGGGATTATACGTATCCTGTATCGAGGAAATCGCGTATAAGAGAGGTTTCATTAATAAAGAACAGTTGTTAAAACTGGCAGAACCTTTGATGAAGACAGAATATGGTCAGTATTTGGTAGAGGTTGCAGAAGGGCTGTAAGATATATGATTCTAAAACAATAGATGGGGTGGTATCATTTGGGGGATACCATCCCATTATTAGATTAGGATAGTAGCCAATCAATGAGATATAGAGACTTAATACCAGCATAAGAAGTGATATAGTTTCTATCCATTGACAATATATTTTTTTTCATAATTATCAGGTATGATGCGTAAGGGTTTGAGTTCTCGTTCACGAGTTTCTGGTGACTGCATACTTTCTGTTACTTGAATGTATAGTTTATCATTTGGTTTTTCATCTACAAAGTCAATTTCTATTTTTCCAATTTTGCCGATGTAAACACGGTAATCACGTCGAATAAGTTCTAAAAACACAATATTTTCTATAATATGTCCATGGTCTGCATCTCGATAGCCAAGCAGTATATTGCGAAAATCCATATCGATGATGTAGTTTTTTTCTAAAGTTTTCAGAAGCTGTTTTCCTTTTACATCATATCTCCCGACAGAATAGAAAATAAATGCGTTGCAAAGCATGGAAATGTACTTTTCTACTGTTTTGCTGGCAATATTTCTGCCATTGACAGTGCGTATACAACCTTCATTTGACAAAACATTTCCGATGCTGTTGGGAGAAGTAATGCTTCCGATGTTGGAGTAAAGGAACATTATTAATTTTTGAAGCATTCCTTGGTCAGCTTGATAGTTACGCTGAAGAATGTCTCGCAAGACTACTGTGGAATAGATGCCTTCCAGTACCTGATTGATTCTTGCTTCATTAAATTGGTATTCCTTCAAAATTGACATGCCTACGAATTGTAGATATCTTTGGAATTTTTCTTCTACTGTGACCGAAGTACTAAATTCATAGAAACTTAAGAATTACTTAAATGATAGTGGAAACATGCGTATTTCTACATACCTGTCAGAAAATAGTGTGGAGAATTCTGTGGAAAGTAGGTAAGCGTTGGAGCCTGTGATATAGATATCAACATTAAAGTCAAGCCGGAAAGACTCAATAGCTTTTTCAAAATGTTCTACAGCTTGAAGTTCATCAAATATTAGATAGGATTTTCCATTTTTCGAGATGCGTTCACTGACATAATCATAGAAAGTAAGGTGGTTAGAAAGATTTCGGTAACGCAGGGATTCTAGATTCATATGGATAATATATGTATCAGTAACACTATTATCGGTCAGGTATTTGTGGAATAAATCTAATAGGGATGATTTTCTACATCTCCGAATGCCGGTAACGAGTTTGACTCAATATACTTTAAAATAAAAAAGTCAAAAGTTTTTGAATCAGAAGTCAAAAACTTTGTAAAAAATGATAATTTTCGACATAAATGAGTAAAAGTATTGTGCCAATAAGAAATACGGGGGAGTATTATGATGTTCATAAAACATTGGTATTTGTATTCAGAAAAAGGAACTAAAAGTAATAAAAATAGAACTATAGACCTTTGATTATTATGAATAAAAGTGTAAAAATTTATTGGAGGATATATTACATATGCGTAATTAATTAAATATGAAATAATAAGAAAAGGTTGTTTAACATAAATAGGTAAGAAGAGTTAGCGAGATTAATTTTCTACATTAGGGATAAAAGGGAAGGACTAAAAGATGATATATAGACTACCTGAGCATATTAATAAGGATACATTTTTTAATAAAATATTACCTGATTTAACACAGCAATATAGAACAATAAAAAAAGGGGATAAAGCAGCGGTTTCATTTGTTGAAATTAAAAATATTAATTCGAACGTATTGCCTTTGTTGGCAGGGATGTTAAATCTTTTGCAATATAAAAGTAAAAATTCCGTTTTTGTAGAATTAGCATATTATCCAAGATTATTAGCTTTTTTGAAGATAGTTGGTTTTTTTGATGTACTATCTGAATATGATATTATTGAGTATGATGAAGGTTACTTAGAGGGATTGGGAAATTATAATTATAATAAGGAAAATAAGATGTGGACTTATTTGCCAATTCCTTATTTTGAGGAGAAAAATGAAGAGGAAAAAAGAAATATAAGAGATAGTCTTGCTGAAAAAGTCAGAGGAGAATTATGTTGTAAAGATTTTTTTAAAAAGAAAACATCACCGATTGATGGAGATGAGCTATGGAATACAACTTTAACTGCAAGCACGGAACTTATAGTTAATGCGAAAATATATAGTGGTTCTATTAGTTATTCTTATATGCAATTGGGAATGAGATTTAGCAAGAACAGAAAAGGCTATATTTTTTCTATAGTAGATATAGGAAAAGGGTACTACAAATCATTGGGAGATAAGATAGA
Organism: Lachnospiraceae bacterium; assembly: GCA_017555455.1. Lineage (GTDB taxonomy): Bacteria > Bacillota > Clostridia > Lachnospirales > Lachnospiraceae > SFDP01. The sequence continues at coordinate 4,640 of JAFZGJ010000149.1, read as the reverse complement.
GAAGGGAGGAGCATATACTGAACAAGCGAGGGAGTATTTTTATCGATATGCTGAAAACTTGGGAATTGATGTTGTAAAAGAGATTAATTTTTTATCAATAATGGAAGCACTTTATTACTCACAGACGATATCAAGAGAGATGAATCTTTATAAATTAAAAAATTTGTTGGCAGAATCTAATGCTAATTTTAGAATACATCAGAAGAATAGAGAGGTTGCTTTTACTTCAGCATATTGTTCTAAATGTTTAGATAGAGATATATTGTGTTGCTTAGAATGTGTTTGGAAAAGAAAAAATAGTGATAAGTCACCATATAAGGCATATCCAATTGCAATGGCAGGTATACATATTGAAATAGAATTTGTACAGGAGAAAAAATATGTTTGAGATAATAGATGAAAGTAAAAAACAATACATGATATCTCTGCATTTAGAGGAAATAAGGATGGCGTTGGAATTAAAAAAGCATATAGATGATCAGTCAAGGCTCTTTAGTCAAGAAACTTTAAATAAAAGCTGCGTAGATTATCTTATAAATTTACCTAGGAATCTTGATAAATATGCTGACTATGAGTTTTGTGTAGATTTTGAACATATAAAATATATGGCGCCAAATACAAAACAAAGATTTTTGAAATGGCTTCAAAAGTTACCAAATGTAAAAATTAGTCATTGTAAAAACTTTGAACATTATGAAGAAATTAAAAAAATGGGTATTGGAGAAAATGACACATTGAATTATCGTAGCGCATTCAATGATTATGGAAAAAAATATATTATTGACAGGTGTTGTGATTCACAAGGACATACTACGCAGACGGGGACGGAATTGGGAATTTACATTGATTTGAAGAGAATAATTAATGATAACATTGAAATGCTTCGTTGGTGTTATGTTATTGCGTATGATTTAAATAACTATTTTTCTTTGGTGGATGATGAGCCGGAAAAAAATAATTTATTCTTTTGTCATACCATGAATGGTAGCTATATTGCGGGGATTCTTTCGCAATTATTGGGATATAATCTGGTATATGTTGATCATTTGGGACCGTATAATAAATTAAATAAAGTAGATTTTTACAAAGGAAAATCGCGCTCCGAGGAATTTATAATTATTGCAGATATGATTTGTCAGGGGAATGAATTTTTGCGAGCAAAAAATATTGTTGAATATTTGGGAGGAACTGTAAAGGGAAGTGCCGGTATTTTAAAATTGGATATTTCTAATGTGTTGAATCCATATCAGATTAAGTTTTTTTCAATTAATTTTACACCAGAAGAGGCCGTAAATGAACTCGGCTATTCAATACGCTCTAAACTTTGTCCTGATAAATGTGCTGAATGCAGTTAAAAGAGAGGTGGTAAATTATTATGGCACTGCGTAAGATTATGCATATGGCAGATATGCATATTAGTAATAAGGCAGGAGATAAATCTCTTCTTCAAAAAGAAAAATATGTAGAGGATTTGATTGAATCATTAAAGGAAATAGAAGATTTGGATACTATAATTATAGGAGGGGATATAGTTGATAAAGGTGGCAATGAAAATGCCTATGAGATTGTAGGTGAATTTATTGAACGAATTAGGGATGAATTGGACATAAAACATATATTATGTGTTCCTGGAAATCATGATGTAAATAGAAATGCATTAATGGGAATTAGTGGTGATAAAAATATAAAATCGGATGAGTTATGGAAATATTATGATGTTAAATTAAAATATTATTGGAAATTCTTAGAAAATATGAATCTAAGTGTTTTTTCGCGTTCAGGAGGAGTAGTATCTTATGAAATTTTAAAAAATCCTAATATAATCTTATTAGGGATAGATAGTACTGATAGAATAGGGATAACAGATGGTTATGGATTTATTAATCTAAAAGAAATGAAAGATGGATTAAAAAAAATATTTGAGGAATCAAAAGAGAAATATCAAGATTATATAAAAATAGCTGTATTGCACCATCGCCCTATTGTATATGAAAGTAATTCGCAAACTATTATAGAAAATAATAGTAATGAAATTGGTTTATATGGTACTTGTGATTCGGAAAATTGGCAAAAGGCAAGAAAATTATTGCTTGAATATGATATACATTATGTTTGGACAGGTCATGTTCATGGAACACAGAGTGGACAGGTTCGATCTTTTGATTCTCTGCATGATCAGATAAATTACAGTACAGTTGGTAGTATAGGAATTGATTTTAGTAAGGAACTTAAAACACGTCTAACACAGGAAAAGGACAAAGATTTATTAGATAAGCTAGAAGAACTAAAATGTTACGGATCGCTCAATGGAAATCATAATTCTTATAATATATGGACAATAAGTGATGAGGGATTGGTTCGAGAAGAGCAGTATAAATACATTATAGATGAAGGAAATAGACGTTGGTGTTTGTGGAATGTTAAGGATTTTGAAGAGGAAACAGAAGGGGATTGTAATGTATTTGATATAGAGGTAATGGACGTACCTGACAATAACAAAGAACCTGAGGATTATGAAGAGAAAATTTTAGGAATAGTAAGAGAACAGGGATTGTATAGGACAGGACACTATCACTGGAAAAATTCTGCCAGATTAAACTGGATTGATACATCGTATTTTTTTCAACACAGAGAAATGATGTTTTATATTGCGAAAGGATTCAATGAGCTGTTTGAGAAGGAAAAAAAGCTCAAAGATGTAGATTGTATTATTGGATTAGGAATTAAAGGAACGATCCTATTGTCATATATACGATTTTTATTTCCTAAGAAGAAATGTACATACATACCTGAGAACAAAAATGAATATGTTCGTTATGAAACAGTATTATTTGATGAAAGTACGGAAATTAGTTCTATTGCAGTACTTACAGATGTTGTACATTCTGGTAATACGGTAAAAGCTTTAGCAAATGAAGTCTATAAGAAAACAAAAAAATTTCAAAATATTAGTGTAGTGTCTATTTTTGATTCCACGCCTGATGGAATAATCGCAGAAGTAAGTGGACAGGCAAAATTTACGTTGTATCCTCTGGCAAAGCTGAAAGTTACAGATTGTCCGGGTGGATGTGAAAATTGTCAGATTTATACGAGAAAGCTTGCAAATGTTATTGAATATAAGGAGGATTAAAATGAGAGTGATTGAGCCGTGGTTTGAAATCTTGGATGAAATCAAGGGAGAGGAAATGCTGAAAAGAATTGAGAGAATCGGGCGTGTGTGTTATAAGTCTGAGGACAAAATAACAGAGGATTCAGCAGTAAAATTTGTGGGAAATATTTTAAGAAGTGGTCATGAATCAGTGATTGAGCATGAAAAAATTTCTGTGAGAATCGTTTGTGATCGAGGAGTAACTCATGAGGTGGTGCGGCATAGAATTGCAAGCTATAGCCAAGAGAGTACCAGATATTGTAATTATTCAAAAGAAAAGTTTGGAAAAGAATTGACATTTGTTAAGCCACTATATTGGGAAGAGGATTGTAAAGAATATAAACTGTGGTTAGATACTATGCAAAATATAGAGGATACGTATAATAAATTGATTGAAATGGGGGCAGAAGCACAGCAAGCTAGAAGTGTTTTGCCGAATAGTCTTAAAACAGAAATTGTAGTTACGATGAATTTACGTGAATGGAGACATTTTTTTAAACTTCGTACAGCTAAACGGGCACATCCCCAGATGCGAGAGATTGCTTGCCCGTTATTAGAAGCGTTTAAAAAAGTAGTTCCGGTTATTTTCGATGATATTGAATATTAACGTTAAAAGATAATTGTATGAATCTATGGGGACATAAGATTTTGAGGCAGTCATTTAAGTGGGTGACTGCCTATTTATTCATACTATTATATAATTCTATATACTCCCTAAACAACACATCTTTATTAAATTTCATCGCCTGTTTTCGGCAATTTTCTCTTGTAATATTTGTATTTCTTTCCAAAGAAAGAATGGCATTCTTTAATTCTTCCACATTCCCTTTTTCAACCACAATACCACATTCATCCGTAATACTTTCCGGACTGCCGCCAGTATTGAAGGTGATTACAGGAGTGCCACAAGCCAAAGCTTCCAAATTGGTAGTAGGGAAGTTATCTTCCAGTGTTGGATTGATAAATGCATAGGCATAGTTATACCAGGTGACTAATTCTGCTTGATTAGAAGTTCTGGTAATAGCGGTGATTTTATTAGGATATTTCTTTTGTATCATTTCTTGTTGTTTCTTAGATACTCCTATTAGGACAATATGAAAGTCATCTTCTAGCATATTAGTTAATTTTAGAAAATAATCTAATCCTTTTCGACGATCCCATATATTTGCTACACCCAGGAGTATTTTCTTGTCTTTGAATTTTTCATCCAAGACTGGTGTATTAATTGGTTTGAACAGATTCAAATCGATCCCATTGTGAATAACTTTAACAGGATATTCTTTTAAATACGAATCCTGAACCAGAGAAGCTAACCAGTGGCTGGGCGTGGTGATAATCATGTTTGGCACATCGGTAAAAGCTTCTTTTTTGTTTTTATAATTTTGTCGACTGTTATCCTTGAAAAGTGAATAAGGATAATCACTTCGGTAAATAGGACAGTTATAACACTGACGCTTCCATTTATCGCATCCTGCATAATCAAAATAGGCAC
>JAFZGJ010000013.1 GCA_017555455.1 Lachnospiraceae bacterium | reverse complement strand
GTCGTTTCCTGCTGGAGCAGAGATAACAACTTTTTTAGCACCTGCATCGATGTGAGCCTGTGCTTTAGCTTTAGATGTGTAGAAACCTGTACATTCAAGAACTACGTCTACATCTAATTCTCCCCAAGGAAGTTCAGCTGCGTTAGCTTTTGCATAAATTGTGATTTCTTTTCCATTAACTGTGATGGAGCTTTCGCCAGCAACTACAGAGCTTGCATATTTGTAAGGACCCTGAGCTGTGTCATACTTTAATAAATGAGCGAGCATGTCAGGACTTGTTAAGTCGTTGATTGCTACTACATCATATCCTTCTGCATCAAACATCTGTCTGAACGCAAGACGACCGATACGGCCAAAACCATTAATTGCTACTTTTACTGCCATTTTTAATTCCTCCTAAAAATGAATTTATATTTTTTTGACAGGACCTGATTAACCCTTGTCAAAATTTTATCAGCAAAGTTATTGTACAAAATTTATATTCAAAATTCAAGATATATTTCTAAATTTATTGTAATTTCAGTTTTTTTTTTATTTATTTGTTGTACTTGTTGTTTTTTTTTAATTTTTATTATTTAATAATATAAATTCAGAAGCAAAGGAGCGTACTGATGTACTTTTAAAGTCCATCAAACAAATTTTATTTATGGCTATTTTAACTGACTACCATACCCACTCCTATTTTTCCGGAGATTGTAATACCCCAATGGAAAGCATGATAACAAAGGCAGTATCTCTTGGCATGACTCATTTATGTTTTACGGAGCATCTGGACTTAGATTATCCCGTGAGAGAAGGGGAATCTTTGGATTTCAACCTTGCCACAGACCAATATCGGAGTGAATTTCTTACCTTAAAAGAAAAATATGCAAAAACCCCTCAGCTTTTATGGGGTGTGGAATTAGGATTGCAAAAACATATTTTTACAGAATTGCACAATTATGTACAAAATCATCCTTTTGATTTTATTATTGCCTCCTCCCATTTATGTAACGGCGGTGACCCCTATTATCCCGATTTTTTTGAAGGACGCAAGGAAGATGATATCTACGAAGAATATTTTTCCTCTATTTTAGAAAATGTAAAAATATTTACCGATTACGATGTATACGGACATTTAGACTATATCGTGCGTTACGGTCCAAATAAAGATGCCCGATATTCCTATGAGAAATACCGGGACATTTTTGATTCCCTATTAAAAGTAATTATCGAAAAGGGAAAGGGGATTGAACTAAACACCGGTGGTGTTAAATATGGTCTGAAAGACCTGCACCCTGCCTCTTCTGTTTTAAAACGCTATAAAGAATTAGGTGGGGAAATCATTACCATCGGTTCTGATGCCCATACTCCTGAAAATCTGCTCCATCATTTTTCCCGTGCCAAAGCAGTTTTGGAAGAATGTGGTTTTCAATATTACACCATTTTTAAAGAAAGAAAACCGGAGTTTATCCCCTTGTAACTTATAATATGATTTTACAAAAATACACTAACCGGTATCTATCCAACAATAGTTCCACCGCCTAAAACATAATCCTGTTCGTAAAATACCACTGCCTGACCGGGAGTAATTGCACGGACAGGATTTTCAAATGTGCAGCGGATTTGATTCTCGTTAATTCTCTCCAACAAACAGATTTCTCCTTTGTGGGCATATCTGATTTTTGCCATAACCTTTCGTGGTTCCTTTAAGTCAGCCATCCCCATAAAGTTTATTCTGTCGCAGATTAAAGTATTAGAAAATACATCCTGATTTTCTCCGATAACCACATCTCCTGTCTTAGGACATATTTTTGTTACAAACACCGGATGCCCCATAGACAAGTTTAGCCCTTTTCTCTGACCGATAGTGTAATGTGTAATCCCTTTATGCTGTCCTATAACCGTTCCCTCTTTTGTTACAAAATTCCCCGGCCCCGGAACCTTATCCCCTGCTTTTTTCTCAATAAAAGAAGCATAATCATTATCGGGAATAAAACAAATTTCCATACTGTCTTTTTTCTGTGCCACAGGAATCCCTGCTTCCATTGCAATTTGTCTGATTTCTTCTTTGGTATAGTCCCCTACAGGCATTAAAGTATGGGCCAACTGTTCCTGTGTCAGATTATATAGTGCATAGGTTTGATCTTTGGCAGAAGTTGCCGCAGTTTTTATGGTATATCTTCCGTTAGGAAGCTGATAAATTTTTGCATAATGACCGGTTGCAATATAATCTGCCCCCAACTCTTTGCTTCTTTCCAGCAAAGCTTCCCATTTTACATAACGGTTACAGGTGGTACATGGATTTGGGGTATGCCCCTGTAAATATTCCTCCACAAAATAATCCATAACCTTTTTACAAAAGATATCTTGAAAGTCACAAACATAATAAGGAATATCCAACACTTCTGCCACCTTTCTGGCATCTGCAATGGATGACGGTTCTTCCGTTTCTCCTTCCGGCTGCCACATATGCATGGTTACTCCGATTACATCGTATCCTTGTTTTTTTAGTAAATATGCTGCAACGGAAGAGTCTACTCCTCCGGATAATCCTACTACTACCTTTTCTGCCATTTTATTCTCCCTAATTTCCGGTATTTCAAAAACACCTATATTTCATCAAACTAATAATTCATTTTTAAATTACTTTTTTTACAACATCTGCTATTACAAAATATAACATTGCATATTTTGTTCTGTCAACGCAACCCAATTCATATACTCAAATAATAAATCCCCTTTTCAAGAGGTTGCTTTGCTGAATTTCAAAAAAAATCCTATTGTCTATGGTACTATTCTGCTAAGTTTTTCCGGACTCATCTGCCGCGGAATCGGCTTTTTTTATCGTCTTTTTATTTCCCGTGCCTTCGGGGAGGAAGCCATGGGTATTTTCCAACTTACTTCACCGGTTCTTATGCTGGCATTTTCTCTTACCTGTGGGGGAACTCAAACTGCCATCTCCAGATACACCGCTGCTTGTCTTGGCATAAAAAACGAAAAAGACGCAAAAAAATTTTTGTTTACAGGATGTATTTTAAGTTTTTCCTTAGCCCTATTATACAGTATTATTGTTTATGGACAGGCAGAAAATATTTCCACTTATTTTTTACAAGAAAAACGTTGTGCTTCTCTTCTGAAAATTTGTGCTTTTTCCTTTCCCTTTTCTGCATTACATTGCTGCTTCAACGGTTATTTTTATGGAAAAAAGGAAACCAAAATTCCATCTTTTACTCAAATTGCAGAACAACTGATCCGCGTAGGAACCGTTCTGTGTCTCTACTATTTTTTCCTGCACCAAGGCAAACATCCTACCATTGCACTGACTTGTATCGGTATGCTCTTGGGAGAAGTCTGCTCCTTTTTCATCTCTTTTCTATATTTTTTATCAACAGATACCTTAAAAAAAACACCTTTCAGATCCGGTTTTTCCGGTAATTTACCATCTTCTTTTCCAAACACTCCCGCTTCCTCTGACAGCATTTTTTCTGTCTGCAAACAACTATTGGCACTTTCCATTCCACTCACCTTTAGTCGTGTCATAGTTAATCTGTTACAAAGTTATGAAGCCATCTTACTTCCTACCCGCTTAAGATTATTCGGCTATTCAAACGAAACCGCCTTAAGCATCTACGGAGTTTTAACCGGCATGGCTTTCAGCCTGGTATTCTTTCCTTCTACCTTTGCAAATTCTGTTTCTGTTTTACTGCTTCCCACCGTATCGGAAGCCTCTTCTGCCAAGAATTACAAACAGATTAAAAATACTATAGGAAAATCTATATTTTTCAGCTTGTTTTTAGGTTTTATATGTACTTTGGCTTTTTATTTACCGGGTAATTTTTGGGGTGTCTTTTTATTTGACAGTCAGCTTGCCGGCACTTTCATCCGGCAACTCAGCTTTTTATGCCCTTTTCTCTATCTCCACATTACTCTTACCAGTATTTTAAACGGATTAAAAAGAACCAAAACCACCCTTTTTATCAATACATTTTCTTTATTATTAAGACTTTGTTTTATTATTTATCTTGTACCTGTTTACGGTATCAAAGGTTATTTATGGGGTCTGTTACTAAGCGAATTTTTTTCTTCCGCCCTTTGTAGCTTTTCTTTAAGAAAATATTTGTTTCTCTAAATCGAAATATTATTGTAAAAAAATTTAAGACTTTTTATTAAAAAACAAAGGAACTGTTTCATTTTACAACAGTTCCTTCTATATTACCCTCTCGGATGTGCTTTGCTGTATACATCGCGAAGCTTATTCTGATTTAAATTAGCATATACCTGTGTTGTGGAAATATCCGAATGTCCCAACATTTCTTGAACACTTTTCAAATCCGCACCATTTTCCACTAAGTGCGCTGCAAATGAATGTCGCAAAGTATGTGGCGTAATATCTTCCTCTATACCCGCTTTTTGTGCATAGTACTTAATTAATTTCCAAAAACCCTGTCGGCTCATAGACTGTCCCGAACAATTTACAAATAAAATATCCGATTTAGGGTTATTTATCATTACAGTTCTGGAGTATTCCAAATAATTTAGCAAAGCCTCCCTTGCTTTCATACCAAAAGGAATAATCCTGTCTTTATTTCCGTCATTACAGATTATATAATTCATCTGCATATTCAGCTGAGATGTGGTCAGTGAAATTAATTCCGTCACCCTAATTCCCGTAGCATAAAGAAGCTCTAGCATTGCTTTATCCCGCAACTCCTTAGGATTCTTTCCCTTGGGTGATTCCAGAAGCTTCACAACTTCCTCTGTCCGCAAAATCCCCGGCATCTTTTTTTCTATTTTAGGAGCCTTTAAATTCTGTGCAAAATCCTCTTCCACCATTCCCTCTTTCAGCATAAAAAGATTCCATCCTTTTATAGCTGCAATGTGTCTGGATATTGTAGCATTAGCAAACTGATTTTCTGTCAAAAAGGATACATAAGCACGAAAAGCTTCTTCACTAATCTGCGAAAGCTTCTTAATTCCTCTTTCCTCCAAAAAATTGCACATCTTATTCAAATCTCTTTTGTATGACATTTCCGTATTATATGACGTTTTCTTAACGTCATGCAAATATACAATAAATGTGTCGATTGATTTTTGCATCACGATTTATCCTATCTTACTCATCCTCATAAGTTGCAATCCTCATTATAAGCACAATTTTTAATAAAATCAACGACTAAATTCACCGAAAAAACCTTTATTTTTCGGCATTTTTAAGCTTTCTACCACATATCGGCAACTATGTATTTTCACAATACTACATATAGTTATTTACAATTAAATGAAGAACAAAAATATTTTTGGATTTACATAACTTTCTAATATAATTCCTATCAAAACAAGCAAGAAGGCTATGAATACAGACCTTTTATTCTTTATATTTCTTAATTTTTTCAGTTTCTTATTTTCTGTATTACTTTGAAGTTTCTCCTGATTCAGACACCAACATCCCAAAATCCAAAACCCTAAAACATAAAATATCCCTTGGGGAAATATCATGGTAAAATACATTCCGATTCCCTGCATTCCATAACGTATTGAAAACAATTCCATGATACTTCCCGTATAAATACCACTTATCAGAAAAAAGAAACTATTAAAAAATATATTTACAGAAGAAAAAGACAACAACAATAATAGAAAAAAAGCACGTATTCTTCTTCCCAAACAAAGAAAAAACAATGCTCTTTTGTCTATAATCAATGATTCTGTATTAGAAATAAATTCTTGATTTAAAATTCCTTCTTTTATAAGCCAATTTTCTTGTCCCACAGCTATGGTCAAGGTTCCTATAACAAAGCCCAAACTACTAAGGGCAAGTATCCATATGATGGGCGTAATACTATTTCTTAACTTATTCAAAATATGCCTCTTTAAGCTTTTATACTAATATATGTATTTCTGACAAACTTATTCTTGTATGCTAAAATTGCAGCTACAGTTTTAGAATCTTCAATTTTTCCTGCATAAATCATGTCACATAATTCCTCTACAGAATAAGCCTCCACATTTATAAATTCATCTTCATCTAAATTTTGTTTACTTGGTTTCAAATTCCTTGCCACATAAATATCAATGCCTTCATTGCAAAAGGCAACCGTAGTTTTGATACTGATTAACAATTCCAAATCTTCCGATTTAAAACCGGTTTCCTCTTCCAGCTCCCTTGCTGCCGCATCTAAAGTAGGCTCTTGCGGTGTGTTTAATCCTCCTGCCGGAATCTCTATGGTTTCTCTGTCGATGGCATTACGGTATTGTCTTACCATAATTATTTTTCCATCATCCCTCACCGGAACTACTGCAGCCGCTCCTTTATTCCAAATAAAATCCCAAACAGCAACATTTCCATTTGGTATTTTTACAGTATCCTGATAATAATCAACTATTTTCCCTTTTGCCACTAATTTTCGTTCTACACGTTCAATTTTTTCTATTCCCATACTTTTTCTCCTATCTGCAAAGCAATCCTCTTATTTTCTCTTTCTAATGCTTAACAATAGGGTAGAGGGAGAATAAATTCTCGCCCCTCCCATTGAACCGTACATACGGGTCTCGTATACGGCTCTACAACTTATATTCCAACCTTAACTAAGTAATAGGATAAAGGATTGAGCAACCCAGCTCCATCTTTTATCC
>JAFZGJ010000148.1 GCA_017555455.1 Lachnospiraceae bacterium | reverse complement strand
TTATATATTATATATTATTTGTTACTTGTAATATAACACTTCTTTCATCGGTTAGTCAATAATAAAACGTAATTTCGGCATTTTAACCAATTAGAGAAAGGGTATATTCTATGTGTATTTATTCTTGGTTTTTTGATATAAAGTATGAAGTTGTCAAGGTGCAAAATCTTATAAGAAAACAATTTATATCCTTCTCTGATAATAAAAAATTTTTGTTTTATTACCAGAAAAAGAATTCTGATGTGTACATTACTTCACATCGTCCATCTTTATATACCTTTATAATAGACGAATCTACTGCTTCGCCAATCTTTGGAACTCTTATTGGTACTTCACATTTATAATCAATTCCATTACGATATGGATCTTTTACCTCTACCCATATGCTGGCATCATCAGCCATAAAAATACTTACCCCCATATATCCGGCAGAATCTGTAACACCACCATCTGACCATATTATCCCTTGGGAATTCTCATATCCTACATAACATGTAACATCTTCCATAAAATTATTATTAGAATCAACGATTCTAATACGATTCGGAAACAATACTTCAGCATCATTCTCTACTAAATGAATATCCATTTTCATTCTATTATCTACAGCCATTGATGACGAGGCTTTTATTGTATTCGCATATGAATCATATTTGCCAGATTTACAATAAATAGAATACTCTAACCCACTAGGAATATTTTTAAATAAAATTCTATTGTCATCTAATATTTCATAATCTCTTAGCGTTACATTTTCGTCCTCAACATAAAGATATATTTCCATATCCTTGGAAAATAATATCTTATCGCCATAATATGTAGAACACGTTCCATCAAAGAATTCCAGTTCTTTTTTATATAGTGAAAGTTCCAATTCTAAAAAAGCTTTTTCTGCATATTTTTCATAGAATATTTTTCTTCTTTTTTCATCTTCCGTAAGTTCACGTAACTCTAATTGTATACAACTTCCTTCCGTGACAACTTCGTTAGCCTTAGGATTCTGATTAATAACCACCAAATTACCTTCATCATATTCTAAGTTATAATGTAACCCTCTCTCAGCAAGTACGTTACAAGCATTCTCATAAAAAATATTTGTAACATCTGGTACTCTTACTAATTTAGAAGCATATAAAGATATAACGAAAACGATTAATGAAATAATAATTGTTATTAATTTAATAACTTTATTATTTTTTTTGTCTATCAAAAATGCAATAACACCAATAATTCCACTTATTAAAGAAATTATTTCAACTATAGTTGCAATTCCACCATTAAATGAATACAAAAACTCATTAATCATACGATTCTTCTCCTTCTAAAACTATTTTTTCATACGTATATTCAATTTACCTAAAACTCTCTCTATTTGTTTTATAAAAAATTCATCCCTTTGAATTATCAAAATACTAAAATATACAATTCCTCCACAAACTATCATAATGACAGAGTTAATTATTTTTGCCTCTAAAAAATTTCCTAATATCTTAACAGAACCATACATTACAATTCCTGCTATTAGATAATGTCTGCTAGACAATATAATTCTTCTTGGCGAAATCTCTTTTTTTACAATAAAAATCTGTACAATTGCAATAACCGTTTCTGCTAATACAGATGCAAATGCTGCACCAATGGAATATAATTTAGGAATTAATATCAAGTTAAAGATAAAATTAACAACAGCACCAGTCAAAACTGTATATGTAAAAATATTTTGACGCTTAGTTGGTATCAAATACTGCATTCCGGTAACATTATTAATTCCTATTGCCAAAATCAAAAAAGATAAAATGCTTAACAAAGGAATTACTTTATCAAATCCATCCCCAAAAAACCACGGCACTACATTCGAGGCTACTGCAATTATCCCAAAACAAAGCGGAATTCCCAGAAACCAGACAAACTGGTAACTGCGATACATATAATTCCTCACAACTTCTATTTCTCTTTTTTCATAATGATACCCTATTCTTGGAATCATTACTGTTCCCAATGCCGTTACTACAGAAAGGACTATTTGTGAAAGTTTCATTGCCTGTTCGTAATATCCATTTTCTGCTTCTAATCCTGTGATAACTCCTATCATAGTCTTGTCCAATACCGTATATATGCTTATTGCAATAGTAGGTACAAACAAAGACAATATAACCCTTAGATTTGTAAAAGGCTTAATTTTTCTCCAATTAGGTCTATCTACTATTTTTAATAAAGAACTCCATAATGACATCATCCCTAAAAGCGGCACTAAACACATAATCAGGACATATTTTCCTACATCAGAACTTGAACATACAAATAAAAAAATCAATATAACATTCATTATCCTGAAAAGAATATTTCTAAATACAATTTGCCCAAATTCTTCCATTCCTCGATATAACCACGTAATATCAAGGGCAACAGAAATAATATTCATGGAAAAAATCGCATATATAGCAATATTCCCACTAAAAACCACTACGTAAAGACCATATAAAACCAAAATTATAAGTGTGCTAATACAACTAAGAATTTCCGTATTCCAAAAAACCTCTGTCCGCTTTTCTCTGTTATCCTGTACATAGGATATTTCCCTTTGTCCATAAGTCGCTGTTCCCAGTGTAGCAAACAATACAAAATATGTAACAATAGATGATGCAAAACTATATATACCAATCCCAGATGCACCCAAAACTCTTGACAAATAGGGAGTTGTAATCAATGGTGTGATTACCGTCAGAATCTGATACGCCAGATTATATATATAATTCTTTTTTATACTCTTTTGTCCCATACGTTATCAATTCCTTATCATATTTTACATATTTCAGCTGATATTCCATTTTGCAAAATTTTACTTTTTATAGTGCACAATTCTTCGTCTGATAGTTCCGGAACTCTATACCATTCTTTATCCAACGATTGGTATTTCTTTTCAGCCAAATTATGTCCCTTAATTAACTCTACTGCCAAATACCTTTTACTTTGAAGGAAATCAACAATTCTGTTTATATTTTCTGCCTCTGTTGTATATGGCTTAATTAACGGAATTCTATAAATCACATCTATATCTGCATTATTTAATATATTTATATTTCGTAGATATGTTTTTAAAGTACCACCATGTGTGTTTTTACATTTTTCCTCTTCCAGAATTTTTATATCAACTATTAATGTATCCAGATATTTTAATGCAATCTGTAATTCTTCTTCCGGTACAAATAATGCGGTTTCAGCACATATACTTATCTTCTCTTGATAAAGCCTTTTTAATAATGGTTCCAGCTTTGACATGGATAATAATGGTTCTCCGCCTGAAAATGTCACTCCACCATTCTTATAATATAATTTATCCGTCATCACTTCTTCATATATATTTTGAAGAGACATCCATTTTCCATAAACACCTTTAGGCTCTTTACTTTCTTCCCTTGCAAAATATTGTTGTGGCTCAAAGCTTATATTCTCCGGATTCGCACACCAAGGACAATGTAAATTACAGCCTTTTAAAAATACGGTTGTCCTAATTCCCGGACCATCATGTAAACAAAATCGTTGAATATTACTAACCAAAATTTCCGTTTCCATAATATTCACCTTTTTCACTATCCATTGCTCTCTGAATTAATACATCTTGATACTCTGTCGGTAAATCTTTAAAATATGCACTAAATCCCCATACACGTACAATTAATTCGGGAAATAATTCCGGATTCTTTTTGGCTGCTATCAATGTCTTACTGCTTACAACATTTAATTGTAATTCAAAAAATCCTACTTCTATGGACGACTTCATGAATAGTACAAATTTTTCAAAATTATTTTTGATAAACTCAGGAGAAACAAAAAAATCAACCACACCGGCATTAGCTCTAACACCACTATAATTTAAAGCACCTGCAAAATTTATTAACTCTGTATATGCTAATCCACTTTTTCCTGAAATATGCACAGAAAGAGGCATACCTGCTTTTCTCCCATCCAAGGTAGCACCACACATTTTCCCTTGGCTTACATAATTTGGTGAACTAATTCCAAACTTGACTTTTCCCCCATAAGGATTTCTGTAGATTTCACAACTCTCCGCAATCACATTTATAATATTAGATACTATCTCAATCACGTTCTTATCATCACGACCGTAATAAGATTTTTCCGATAATTTTCTTTCTATATCTCTTCTTTCAACATAATCATTGAGTCCAGCTTCTTTCAATTCCTTCAAAGAAAACATCGGTATGTCTGAAAACACAAATTCACGAATATTCATAAGAGAATCCACCACATTTGCCAATCCTACAGATAATATTCCATAATCGTGATATTTGGCTCCACCTTCCGAAACATCCTTATCAACCTCAACACAATTTTCTGTAAATAACGTCATCAATGGATTAGGTTCCCATTTGATATAATTCAACCTTTTCAAACATGACGTTATTTCCTTTTGTAAAAAGGAAGTATATAAACTCATAACGTCTTCAAAAGAATTACACTCTTCAAACTGATTACTCTTATATGTATCTACCAAGATTTTAGCAAAATTAATGTCTGCCAGATTTCCTCGTCCCCACGATTTTCCATAGGACAAAGTTTCCCAGCAAGCAGATGTTACATAATTACAAGCATCTTCATGGAAATAACCGAAATCTTTTAAAGCAGGAATAATCACTTCATCATTGGCAAGCAATGGACAGCCTATTCCTGTTGCAATACATTCTAATCCTAATTCAAGCAAATCTTGAGGCATATTAGAAGATACTCTAAGCAATAATTTTGGATCCGGTTTTTGATACTTTATCATTGCCTTAATAAAGGCATACGTTAAATCATTACTAAAATAACTTCCATCATTTTCCGTTCCACCTAAAATAATAAGCTGTCCCGTATCTCCCAAAATCATATTACTTTTGTATTCATAATACTTATGTATCTCCTGATAAAAATCCATTATCACATATTCTGTTTCTTCTTTTGTTTCCGGAAACTTTAGTCCATCTAAAACTTTATCTAGTCTGCCTAAACCAACAAGTGTATGACCCGTTTGCCAAAAAAGTGATAACCAAAACAATATTCTCTGTAGTCCTTCTTCTAAAGTTTCAGCCGGGTATACTTTCATACGCTCAAAGCATCTTTTAGTATTTTCAAGATATATAGCTTTTTCTCTATTTTTCTGTATTTCTTCTTCCAAACACCCTGTAATTTTCTCAATATATGTTGACACATTTTTTAACAATTCCAAATTTCGTATGTTAATTTTGTTTTCCTTTGCATCGTTATCCATAATTAAATCTTGAATAGAATATTTTATTATTTTTTCAAAATCAGGTGGCAAGGCGTCATTTAAAATATAACGATTTGCGAAGAAAATATCCGTATCTATCCAAGATTGAAATCTTTTTGTTTTATCTAATGATATTTCAATCATTGATAACAAGGTTTTGATTTGTTTATTTTTATTGCTGCAATAAAAACAAATTTTTGCATTTTTCTTTTTCTTCCCAGCCTCATAAATTTGAATCACTTTGAAGGGGTACAAAAATATTTTTATCTGTTTTAATAATTTACTATTCAATAATATTTTCTCCTTACTATCACATAAAGTGATAGCCTTTCTTTTATTTTTCTATAAGTTTGATTATGCTATTTTTTAATACTATAGATTAATTACTTTTTCTGCCACTTTATAGTACATACAAGGTATCAACTACAATCTTTTTATTTTTCAATCAGTTAACTAAACTCTATGTAATCCATTTTAATAAATAATCTTACAGAAAATTATAAAATTAAATTAAAATAACACCCCAGGCACCAATTATGTGAATCAACTTTTCAACTCCTATATAAAAGACTTTCTATGATATATGAAGACTCTGTTTTGCTATACAAAATGTTCTATTTTTCCTTCATTCTCTCATATATTCTCAATTGATTATTTGAATAAATTATTGAATATTCATTTTCTATATTATTAATTAAATTAGTCTCGTTCATCAAATATGTTCCTAATATCAAATATTTAAATTCATTATTTTCTTTAATCAAAACCAAATCATCTGAAGTTAATAAATGATACAAATTAATATTGGGTATTTTAAACTGTAAATAATGCGATATTCTAGCCCCTCTCCAGTTTCCATCGTATATCATAGCAACGTCATTTTTATTCACATTATTTTCTTTTATTATCTTTGCTGTTTCTTCGTATTCTTGATGCAATCCTAATATTTCTTCAGAATGTATACTCAAACCAATATATTTATATGAAGCAAGCATCCAAATTGAAGCAATTAACCACATTATTACTACATGGCTTAACACTTTTTTTCTTATATTTCTAATTAATACACACATACATATTATAACTAATGTAATTAAAACTAATAAAAAAGTTGCCTTTTCACACTCTCCTATATTATCTACAAAAGACAAAATTCCAGCTGTTCCTGATGTATTTGGATGAACAGCATCACTCTCAACACCATTTTTCTTCATATACAAATACAAATATCTACACGTAATAATATCTATTATTGCTATTAGAAAATATTTTTTTTCTTCATATAAACCTTTAAATGAAAGCAACCCTAATATAATCAAAGGCATAATAGTATATTCCGTATATCTTCCATAGTATAAATAATGTATATGATTTCCTGGACTCTGAACAAATGCAGCACTAACACATATAGACATAATTGTACTAACTATCATAAATAATGCTACAATAGTATATTTTCTTTTAATTAATATATTTCGATTATCAATCTTCGTGTAAATTAAACTCACTCCAACTACTATCACACCTAACACTATTAAAAATAAAGTGGCATTAGTCAGATAAAACATTCTTCCCAAAATCATATTGATAATACTTTTTATTCCTTCAACCGTGAAAAATATAGCACTTCTAGATATCTGTCCCGAAATATCGTTGTGACTTATAAATTCGTTTTGTAGGTAAATTCTGTCCTGTATATGGTTTTTATAAACAAAAAAAATATATAGCAATACTGGAATTGTAACTAACATAATCAATAGGTGACTTTTTTTCTTTTTTAGCATATTTATAATAATTATTGCTCCAATTCCTGCCAAAAGAATACTGATACTCCTCATATGTGCAGCAAAATTTAAAACAATAACTACTATAAAAAGTATTACGTTTATTGTTGAACTATTTGAAATATATTGTATCAATGTATATATAGCTATCCAATACAATAATAAATATAAAATTTCACCTGATGTATTTTGGCTATAAAAAATGTATGCGGGGTACAATGTTGCAGTAAAACATGCTGTAATTATTAAATAATTGGGGATTTCATTTAACATAGTTTCCATCACATAACATGATATATAAAAAACCACTACAAGCATTAATAAATTAAGCAATAATCCTAATTGATATGCTCCAATAGGTTGTATATTTAATTTTAGTATTGGAGTCAACAAAAACGCATATATAAAAGAATAATAACTTATATTGCTCATTACTCCAGACCAATCATATCCCGCAAATGTTGCTGCTGTCCCCCAATATCCAACTTCATCTGCAAATCCATATGTTGTCCCACGTGCATATATTATTTTATACAATATACATATTATAATTAATATAGAATATACTATCTTTAATTGTTTTCCTTTTTTCTTAGATATAATATCAAGATTCATCACTTTCTCCAGTAAGTACTTCAAATATACATTTAATTTGATTATTAAACACTTCTTCTTCTGTCTTTATTATTTTTCTATAATTGTCAAACTCCTTTCTATATTCAGAGTAATTTTTGAATATTTTGTCTATACACTCAACTATTTCATTGATAGATGTCTCTTTATCTTCAAATTTATACGTTACATCTATTGGTATATCAAATTCATTTGCTGCTGCTCCCTGCCTACCAGTTATTACGCAACATCCACACATAACCGCTTCACGAGGAATTCTATCTTTACCTGGATGATTTCCAAAATCTATATATACCTTACTCTCTTGCATAATTTGAATCATTTCCTGCGGAGTAAAATTTTGCAATGGAATTGCTACATATGGACATTTTTCTAAAATTTTTTTAGTAAATTCTAAACCTTTTTTAGGATTGTATAATATTTGAGACTTCTTTTCTTTAAGACTTTCCATTTTTGTTTGTTCTATAAAATCACTTCTTAAATAATCTGACAAAAATAAAATCTTCTTTTTATCAACACCTTGCTCTACGAGCCATTCATATGCATAATAAGATTGTACTAGATGTATAACTTCAAGTCTTGATAAGTCTATCTGCTTTCCTTTCATTTTAAATTTATTAAATCTTTTTTTGTTTGCTACAAAATAAAAATCAATGCTCAGCCACCATAAATATTTTTTCGCATATTTTATATCATTTAGTTTCCAAACTAATGTTTCTGGAACCACAACAGCATTATCCATATTATCAGTAAATTTAACTTTATTATCAGGCACATACTTTAAATATAAATTAGGTGTTCTATACCTTCTATAAGTAAACATATTTTTAAAATTTGTTGGTAAGTATACAATATTACTTTCCTTTTTATTTTCTCTAAGTTTATATACAAGTTGATGTAATAATTCAACTCCACCTGTTACTGAATTTACCGGTGAAAACACGTATATCATTTTAACCAACCATCCCTTCTTTTATTTCCAAGGTAAAAAAATCCTTATAATTTAATAAGTATTTAAGTTTATCATTTATCTTTAATCAAATTTCTTTCCCATTCGATTTCCCCGATAATCCTTAAACGCTTCTAAATAATAATTTTTTTCATTATTTATATTTAAAAAATATTTTATAATTGTAATATTTAACAACCTCATATACGGAATGATACCTAATTTATATTTTTTTATTAAATAGAAAGTATTTCTTGTAAAGTAATACTGTAAAATATGTATTCCTTTTTTCTTCGTAGAACGACTTTCTTTATGAAAAATTACAGCTTCTGGTACATACAAAATATGTATTCCTTTTTGAAGTATGCGTAGTGTATAATCATCATCCTCTCTATATAAAAAAAATTCTTCACTCCATTGTCCTATATCCAAAAACGTTTCTCGTGTCATTAGCAAACAGCATCCTGTTATTGCATTAGTTTCCCCTTCTTTCATATATTTACTCGCTAATTTCTTTCTATATCCGAAACTAATACAATGCCCGCTTACTTTGTCTAATTTTCCCCCTGCATACCAAATCAAAGTCTTATCATCCCAAAACATAATTCTAGGGCAAATTACTTTATTATATGTTAATTTTAAAATCATTTTTCTCAAGCAATCATTTTCGACAATAGTATCATTATTTAAAAACATTATAGCCTCAGCATCATGTGATAAAGCATATTTAATCCCTATATTATTTCCTCCTGAAAATCCAAGATTTTTTGATGATTTAATTATTATAACTGATTTATCATTTTCCTTAATTTTTAATACCGAATCATCTTCAGATGCATTATCAACGACTACAATTTCATAATTACTATAATTTTGCCTCCGTATACTCTTTATACATTCAATTGTATCTTTTGCATTATTATAGTTAATAATAATAATAAAAACCTTTAGACTACTTTTTTTTAAATTAGTCATTTGCATTCCTTTCTTTCAATCAAATCCTCTATCATAAATTGAGTTTCTATATCCATTCTCTTATATATGTATTTCATTGCTTGATTTACTCTTAATTCATACCTTTTCAAATTGTCATCATTCATAAAATATTCAAATTGCAAGCATATATCATTTATGTTTAACGGATAAACATATCTTACTGCACTTCCTAGAACCTCTGGAATTGATGTTCGATTTGATACAATACTTGTCTTTCCATAGAACGCTGCTTCAATTACTGGTAAGCCAAAACCTTCTTTTTTTGATGTATAAAGAGCAAATCTACAATTTTTATACAATTTAGACAATTCTTCATTATCTACATATTCATCATAGATAACATATTTTTCCACTATATCTTTATCTATCCCCGGAAGATTGCAAAGGTTAAAAAAAATTTTTTCAGAAATACCTACAACCATAAGTTTTATATCTCTATTTGGGTTCTTTTTTTTAAACAAGCAAAAGGCCTGCAATGCACTACTAAAGTTTTTTAATATCCTTCCTCCACTTACAAAAAGAATGTATTCATCCTCCACTTCTCTTTCTTGCAAGTAATTTAAACTTGTATATAGGGTACTATGCAATGTAGGTGGATAATATAAACTAACCTTCGCTTCTTTTTGTACTTCAATAATATTTTGCATTGCAAAATTTGATACAGTATATATTTGATCTAACTTACTTATACATTTTTTCATTATTCTTTTCTTTATAGTTCTCGTAAAAAATAATTCCATCATAATTTTTTGCAAAAGATATGTATTTTTTTGTATTCCAGAATAATAATATTTTTCTTTAAAATCCCATACAAAATCTAACATGCGCAAATCATGTATAGTTGCACATACTTTTAAACTAGGATGTTTTTCTTTAATTTTGTTTATTACTTTAAAATCATTCATAAGATATAAAATTGGAAACCACAAAACACTATTATCAATATATTGAATTGTTTCATCTATCTTTTTTACATGTTTCCACTCAATACAACTACATTTATAAAAAACTGGCTCTGTACTACTATTTATCGTATACCACTCAGGACATAATATAATGATGTTAATTTTACCAGAAACTTTCTCAATTAAATTACTAACTACTGTTCTTGTATAATTTCCACCACCATGATATTTTTGTATGGGTTTTTGTGGCAATGTCGTAAAGAAATCAATATATAAATTCATTTTTTATCCTCTTTCTTAAAATAAAATTTATAAGGTTTTAAATATATTTCTGTATAAAAATATCCTAATAATTTAAAAACATAAATTCCTAAATAACTACATAAAGCCATTATTTTATGTGATATTTTTACTTTTGGATTTTTTAATATTTTTCCTCGATATTCCCTTATAATTTCCCATGTTTCTTGTACATACTCCTTATTTTCTTTCTTAAAAGGAATTTCTCTAAATGTTTGTACGGCGGATAAAAAACATCTTGCATCTGCCGCATCAGAAATCCATGGATATTTTTTATTAATAAACTCTTTATTCCATTCAGCTACATAAATTCTATGCATCTTCTTGCTGTTAAACCCCTCTCCCATAATACTCTCATGGTGCTGACGATAATAATATTTTTGTTGATTACTTACTGCTACTTTTTTTACACAATCCAAAATTTTACAAATAATTGCAAAATCTTCATAATAATATCCTACTGGATATCTTATATCTTTAAATATCTGTCGTTTATATAACTTACACCAAGCACTTGCTGTAAAAAGTCTTTGATATAAAAACTGTTCCATTGCAATAACATTCTCATAAATATTTATTTTTTCTTTTAAACAATCTAATCTAGTCTCCTCCGCAAATATTTTTTTCATTTGACAAATTGATATATCCGATTTTGTTTTTTCTAATAAATTGATAAGATATTCTACACAATCTTTTGTAATATAATCATCCGAATCTACACATAAAACATAATCACCTGTAACTATATCTAATGCTGTATTTCTTGCATCAGAAAGCCCCCCATTATTTTTATGTATAACAATAATTCTTGAATCTACTTTTTGATATCTATCGCATATTCGTCCCGAATTATCAATCGAACCATCATCAACTAAAATAATTTCCAAATGCTTATATGTTTGATTTCTTACTGAATTTATACATTTATCTAAATATTTTTCCACATTATATACAGGAATAATAATACTAACCAATTTCTTATTCTTTACATAACATTCCATAAATAACTCCTTTTAATTTTTCGAACCCCCTAAATAAACATTCTGAAAAAAATATAATTATAAAAAAAGTCACAATTACTTTTAAATTAATATTATTTACAAAACTTAATAACTCCCATACATTTAAATGTACAATGTAGTAATACATAGAACGCTCACCTATGTAAGATAAAATATTAGATTTCAACTCTCTTACCTGTAATATTCCACACAAGAATAATACCAGAAAACATCCCGATATAATTTTAAAAACATTTATCCAAAATACTTCATCTTTAAAATAAGCAAATATAGAACCACTAATTAAAAACAAAAAAAATAATACTGTACACTTAGGTATAAAATTTTCTTGAAACCATATAAATATTTCCGTTTTATATTCAGCAACTACAAAACCTACAGTAAATAACCACAATGCATTAAACCACCCTAAAGGCCTTTGTTGTATTACAAATGCCAAACTCAAAATACCATCAATAACAAAACTACCAATAAGGATTTTTTTCCCTTTTAGTCCTAAAAATTTTCGTAATAAAAGAAATGAAAAATACTGTAAAACAATAACCCTAATAAACCAATCTTCAAGCAAAAGAATTCTTAAAACTCTATTTCCCCAATTCTCTATATTCTTTCCTTTTAATCCAAATAGAACCAACAGCACCAATTTCATAAATACATAGGGAATATATACATTTTCCAATCGCTTTCTTATAAACTCCCAACCAGGTTTTTCCTTTGCATAAGAAACATATATCCCATATCCAGAAACAAAGAAAAATAATAAAACTCCTATTCCCCCTAGTTGTCCAATAATTAATTGTAAAATTATATTAACCTCTGCTCCCATTTCTATCGTCCAAGCCAGAAAATGACTCTCAATGATGAAGATCGCAGAAATTCCTCTTATTACACTTGTTTCCTGCTTCCCAAGCAAATATGTAGTTTCGCAATCAATTTTCTTTATACTTCTTAGAATAATTAGTGGAAAAATAATAACTGTAAATATCAAAAAAAAATTCATATCATTAACCTACTACTAACTCTTCAATCACCCTCTCCATCCGTTCCCACGAATATCGATAAGCTTCTCTTTTAATTCCTTCTTCAAACTGTTTACTTCTATCATTCTCATAAAAGTCAATTACTGCCTTTGCAATTTTCTCCGGTTCCTGTGGTTCTACTAAATATCCTGTTTCCATATCAAACACAACATCCGGTAATCCACCGACTCTGGTAGCCAAAACAGGTTTATCAAAGCTATATGCCACCTGAATTACACCACTTTGAGTAGCACTCTCATATGGAAGAATTACCATATCACAAGCCGCAAAGAACTTCTCTACTTCACCTATAGGAATATGTCCATCTGTGATATAAACATTTTCGCCTATACCATTTTCTACGATAAGCTTGTCATATTCTTCCCTATTCCCTGCAAAGTCTCCTGCAACTAAAAGCTTTACATCTAATTTCTCTTTTATGAGTTTCATAGCATTTAACAAATGCTTTAATCCCTTATATTCTCTAACCAAACCAAAGAACAATATCACTTTTTCTTGGTCTTTAAGATTTAATTTCTCTCTTGCTTCCTTTTTAGACATATCTGTTTGTTTAAAAAAGTTATATGCTGGATGAACTGTAATGCTCACTTTAGGATCTTTTATCATTGTCTTTAAATCATCTGCATCACTATTAGAATGTGTTACAAAATAATCTGCCGGCTGCAATGCAATCTTCGTAAGAAATTTATCCATAGGAAATCTCTCATGTGGAAATGCATTATGACAGATATACAGCACTTTACTCTTCAACAATTTGATTAAAGTAAAATAACAAGGTGCAAAATAAGGATGCAACCACTGAAAAATTACTAAATCCGGTTTTAAACTATTAATATATCTCGCCGTACTTATCCAGTTAAACGGATTTGCTGTATGAAGTCTATAATCTACATCCTCTATCTTTAGAACATCATCTTCATAATCCTTTTGCGGTTTCTTATATAAAAATTTAGGATACTGCATTTTATATGAAATAATAGTTACATCATTATTCTTATTTAATTGCTTGTATAACATTGACACATAATAAGACAATCCTGTTTTATATGGATAAACCGGACCTACTAATACAATTTTATTGTTTTCCATAAAATCTAACTACTCCATCACAACAAAAAATCCCGACACAAAGTACTTCACAATTCCATACTTTATATCAGGATCTTTATTTTTCTCTAAAATTCAATTACTATCTTAATAATATTTTTTCAACTTTTCTTCTACTTCTTCTTCACTTAATGAATACTTTTCCATTAATAGTTCTTCTATCTTTTCTATTGAAACATTTAACTCTTTCATAATTTCAATTACTTTCTCGTAATTTTCCTCATAAGCTTCTTCTCTTCCTTCTGCCTTTGCCTCTCGTCTTGTTGCCGGTACATCATAGCCTTTAAAATTTGAAAAAAAGTCTCCCATCTTTCTCTCCTTAACCTGCTCTACAAATACATCTACTTCCTCTCTCGGAAGATTCAGTTTTGAAAGCAATCCACGAATCACCTCAACCATAATATTTAGAAGATATTCTGG
>JAFZGJ010000147.1 GCA_017555455.1 Lachnospiraceae bacterium | reverse complement strand
TCTGAGCATAATTTCCCGAAGAACCTATCTTAGCAGAATATCCCGAAGAACCTATCTGAGCATAATCTCCCGAAGAACCTATCTTAGCAGAATCTCCCGAAGAACCTATCTGAGCATAATTTCCCGAAGAACCTATCTTAGCAGAATATCCCGAAGAACCTATCTGAGCATAATCTCCCGAAGAACCTATCTTAGCAGAATCTCCCGAAGAACCTATCTGAGCATAATGTCCCGAAGAACCTATCTTAGCAGAATCTCCCGAAGAACCTATCTGAGCAGAATATCCCGAAGAACCTATCTTAGCATAATCTCCCGAAGAACCTATCTTAGCATAATCTCCCGAAGAACCATTGAATTTAGTTTTATCAATAATCCACTCTACTCCGAGTCTTATTATATCCGCTAATTTTAACTCTGCTTTTATCTCTATTCGAGAAGAACAAGTCTTATCTCCATCTTCCTTAATATTTCCTCCTTGCTCCACTTGAGCAAATCTTGATTCAATCATATCATAATAGTTGAAAACATCTAAAGGATTCTCGCAGGCGTGAAAACCATTTTTACAAGGAGTCACTTCTCCTTGTATCTCATATTCTTTTCCAACTTTATATTGGAATCCTCTACATTTAAAATCTTTGTCTAATGCTTTGTATCTTATCTTTTTCATATCATTTCTTAATATTGTTCGTATCTCATTGCTAATTAAATGTTTATTTTTATAGCTCTTTCCATTGTTATATTATTTTTTTAAGGTTTGCTAAATTCCTTGATAAGCAGGATGTTATTGTACCCAAATGTTTTCCTTCTATTTCCGCTATCTCTGTTGGTTTTATATTGTGAGAAAAGAAGTATAATGTTCTTTTCGCCGCATCTCCTGACACATTTTGCATCGCTATACGATAATCGGTAAGATTACCGGCAGAGTTTCTCATTGTGTCAGAATGGTAACATTCTTCGCCATCTTCATACATCAGAGATTCCTTTCGATGATAGAATTTCAGATTATCAATCGCCAACATCTTTGTCTTCCATTTCCATAGACCGATGAATTTGTCGGGAGTATAGTTTCTGCCTTTCTCGCACAGATAGAAGAAAGCATCAGAGGCATAGTCTTTACAGATAGAAAAAGAGAGTCCATTACAATATTTCTTTGGAAACCACGCAACTTCGTTGAAGTGACTCTTATAAACATCCTGTAACTGTTCCATTCTTGAGAGAAATTCAACAGGTACCACATTGCTCTTATCTGCATATAAGTTGGATAATTCGTGATTGTATGGATTGCCATCTTTGAATTTAATCTCAATGTTCTCATCCCATCTTCTAAGAATAAATGTGCAATACATTACTCTTGGCATATATGTATAAACATACTGGTCATTGCCATAAGCAGCTCGGAATGATTGTCCGTAAGAGTATCTTCTTTCCAACTTGATAGGTTTCGTAAGAATTATATTCTTCATCTTCTGGGAGCCATATACTTCTCCACATTCCGATACATAATATGTCATAGTATGAACACAAGGTATCGGAATGGTACGGATGTCCTTGCCCTTGCATATCTTGAGTAATTCAGGAAGAACATCTTGTTCGGTATGTGTTATGAAACCATTAGAAACAACCATATATTATTATCTTCTACGATTCAATTACAAGCTCTTTACCAACCATCATTGCAGTGGTGCATTCTATTGATGAACAAATGTGATGATTTGCACAAAATGTAGTCATATTTCTTAATGGATTGAAATAAACAATTCCATCATTAACTTTAGTACTACGTTTGTCAATACCTACAAGGTCACACAACTTATTAAACAGTGCTTGATTTCTTCAAAGCATTCTTGTATCACCTTTCCTAAGACTGTAAAATCTTGCACTAAATCTATAATACCATCTCCCTTGATATAGTAAAAACAATCAGTGCGTATTCCTTTATGATTATCGCAATTAACACCACCCAATTCTTCAAGTGCTTTAATCACTTCAGCTCCTCTTGCATTTCCTCTTATGTATTTCTTTATCATAATTACATCTCCCATTCCTTTTTAATAGTATTCATTATAATTTCCTCAATCCTATCATAGTCTTCTACCCACTTATCAATCCATTCTTGATATTTATCTCCAAAGATATTTTTGTAGTTTTTCTCAATCATCCTTTTGATTTGATTGTGATTGTGTTTGATTTCGTGTCTAAACTTACCTTGTTTATTCAGCAAGGCTTCAAGTTCTCGGCATATTGTCATCTGCATTGCGGAAAGAATGTGCATCATAATAAGATACTTATTTCTTAGTTCCATATCTTCCGCAGAGAATCCTAATGAAAATGCTTTTAGTGTGTTTGTGTCTACCTGTGACATATCTATTTTTTCTTGTATTGTTTACAACTATCGTGATTTAATAGCATCTTAAACTTTTGAAACCGACAAGATGCAAAAATCGGTTTACCTGTTATTACTGAAATATTACTTTCATCAGGTATTGCGTAGTAACAATCCCTGCATCTATTCTGTGATAAGTCCTTCTGCATAATATTTCATTAACTTAGGGATGTGGTAGTTATAGAATTTGCCACCATTCCCCGTTTTGAAACCCATTGTGTTAAGTTTTTGAGATACACTCCAATTATCCATCCCTGACTCTTTGTAATCTAAGATTATTCGGACAACGGGGAGCATCCCCTTACAAAATCTCTTTATTTTAGCTTGGTTGCCCATCTGTTGTACTCCATGAGCGAAACCATTAGGCATACCAAAACCGGTGCAGAAGTTCCCTTTTTTAGATGTCCATCCACCATATAATTCCACTTCTCTTCTCTTTGCATCTAAACCGGCTTTAACACGATTTTGGATTAAATCTCTCTCTATCTGAGAGAACATTGAGAACATAAGTAGTTGCATCTTTGTCATAGGGTTGATGTCTGTACAATCAACCTCTAGACCAAGAGTACACACTACAAGACGAGCTTTTATTTTTGGCATCACTACAAGCAAAAAGTCGCAGAAATCCTGAATACTACGAGAGATACGAGAAACCTCGGAGACAACTAATGTGTCTCCGGGTTCCATTTTCTCTAATAGACCTTGTAGATTACGACTGCTTATCTCAGATGCTCCGGACTTAGCTCGGTCTATAACGGCCATATCTATATTCCATCCATGATTCTCACAATATTTTTCTACTGTTAACCTCTGTTGGGATTCCGTTTGTTTATCAGTAGAGTAACGATAATAAGCATATATTGCCATAACTATTTCCTCCCGCAATTCATCATTTCTTCAATACCCCAAATGATTAATCCGATTATTATTATTATTTCCATATTCTTTTCCCGTTTATATACTTGATAAGTTCTCCGTTTACAACATACCAATTTTCATTAGATTCACCAAAAGAGGACCATATCTCAAAGTGCTTTGGATTTTTGGTATATAATCTCCTTTTGTGTTGGTCACATAACTCAGATGTCATCCATTTAGGTTTGATTCTATTAGCCTTAATAGCATAGAATCTCGCCATTATTCTATTATCTATAGAAACCCATTTAAAAACCTCGATATAATAAGACAACCATAGTACATCATCCTTGTACATCTTAGTCACCGGGTGGTTTGCATACCCCTTTGTAGGGTCTTTAATCGCTAAGAGTATCTGCTTTGCCTCTTGGTACTGCTTATTGAATCGTCTATCTCCTTTAAGAGCTGTTGCCGTTAGATACGGGTCGGCATAAGGTATAAATACTTGCATATTATTCTAATCCTATTGTATATTTCCACACATCATAGTCGTATGAAATACATTCCCTTTTTAGTATGTCTATAATAGTATGTGTATAACATCCGACTAGCAAACACTCATCATCTTCCATAGAATATATCTCATCAGCAATATTGCCAAACTTCTCTGCAATAGAGACAACCTCCTGTACATCTACGCAGTCCGTTATCCTATCCTTTAACTCTTGAAGAACATCAGAGTCTTTGAAATATATTTTGAAATCAGGGTCATCATCATATACTTGTGCCATATCAAATGGTTCCCATACCTGACCTAAATTATCCCAAGTAGAATGACCTTCTCTCCTCCTTAGTTCAATAGGAGTTAACCCATATTTTTTAGAGACTTCCTGAATCTCATCCCAATCACTAAGACCGGTAATAATATGTTGTCCCTTTGTGGTTGTTGCCACAGAGAATCCTTCTTCATACGCAATTTCTAGAATATCCATACGCTTATTTTTTTACAAAGTTAAACATTCTTTATTGATTACCAAATATTTCTTCCAAATCTGAACAAACATTGTCCAAATCTGTTATAACACTATCAATGTTATCAACACATTCTTCCATCAATTCACCTTTCTCAGAGTATTGTAAGGATTCGGGTAAATTGTCAAAAGCCTCCTGTTCTTCCTCTCTGACACACTCTAAGTCAGAGACACAATCTTGTAATACATCGTAGATTCTTTCTAATTCTTTTCTTCTTTGTCTATTCATAATATTTCCTGCCATTACCCATTAGGGCGCACTACACAGGCTCTGTGCTGGTTTAAAATTGTGCAAGGTGGC
The DNA here is from genome assembly GCA_017555455.1 of Lachnospiraceae bacterium. Lineage (GTDB taxonomy): Bacteria > Bacillota > Clostridia > Lachnospirales > Lachnospiraceae > SFDP01. The sequence goes on along the minus strand of JAFZGJ010000147.1, from coordinate 67,930 downwards.
ACATCTCTGAACCACCCCGCATCACTAACTGAAAATAGCAAAACCTGTAAATTCAGCTCTATTTTCACCATAGATATTCTCATAGATGTCGATAAACCATTCAGGCTCGTCTTTAATTTTTTCGTACAATTCATCAATCTCTGATACAGAATATACATCTGCATAAAGACCATCAATATATAACCTCAAATCAAGAATATTCCGTTCATCTCCCTTATCCTCTTCGACATCATGCAATACAGACAAGACTCTTGCTCTAAATTCTTCTTTTTCTCTTTTAAGAGATTCTTTTTCTGTCTCTATTTCCTTTACAATTTCAGATAATGGCCATACCCTTTCAAAAAAATCTTCCTTGTCATTGAAAGATACCATCGTATTATCATCAATTCTATACTGCACGAAAGTATCAGTCTTACGGAAACGACCTTGTTCTATTCCATTAGCAATACTTAAAGCAATATAACTACCTATACCTTTTAAATAGGAAGTCCAATAATAATCATCATTCATTCTAAAAATCAGACTGAGGTGGCCATGACTATGAGGGTCTAAAAACTCAAAATTCATCCATTCTACAAACTCATCAGTTGTCATTGATAAAATTATCTCTTTCATAATACAAACGGACCAATACACTAAACTTAGTGCCACCTCATCCGCATCCGGTGTGGTTTAAAATAGTAAGCAGAGATAATTCTCACTATCTCTGCTCATTCATCATAGAGTTACAACAAGAACATCGTAAGTACCATATCCACAAACTCCTTTGCAAGTAGTATTCAATCCTTGTTCTGCCAACTGCTTTTTAATATAAGGAACTAATTGATGAGGAATTTGGCAATCAGAAGTCCAATACCCAGTTTTGTACCCTCTTTGAAATGTTGGCCATTTTTTATTACAATTGACATACCCTTCTGTTTGGAACCTACTTTCTTTCAAGTGTTTATTATAACCATCATTCACTAGACCTATCTCTATATCTCCATATTTGTATAATCTGTCTTCTACAAACTTCAGAAGGATGTCTAAATTAAAATCCTCTATGTACTGCTGTTCAATTCTTTCTTTAATACTCATAATACATTATTTTAAGGTTTAACATTTGTACATAACCAAACATTACTGTTCGGTTATGTTCATATCATTTATTCACCGAATAAACCAAACATATAATCGTCCAATCTATTAGCAAACCACTCAGTAGGTAATTTATCGTATTCAGTTTCAGAAGGTGTTTTACCCATTTCTTCGCATTCATACTTATATCCTTCCCACATATAGTCCTCCAAGAGAGTCCCGTTTAACAATTCATTATCATATAACACTTCGGGGGCTGACCATTCCCCATGCTGAAAAAATGTAGTGCCTTCAACACCACGCCATGTTTCTATTTTCATACTTCTATATTAAAAAAGTTTTCATCACATTCAAAACATACATAAGGATAGTGGTCTCTCGTATTCTTGTATTTTTCGTGATACAACGGACCACCACAATGAGGACAAACCTTGTCCGACTTACGATAGACTTCCTCTATTGGCATATCTCTTGTCAATCGGCACTCACTGCCCCTAAAGTAAACCAAACATCCTTCGTAATAAACTTCCTTAACATCTTCTTCCCAATCTGTTTCTTCCATCAATGTTTCAGGAGATTCCCAATCTAACTCTTGTAAGACATATTCAGTCCTATCCTCTATTGTCTCAACATCACAATCACTCAGATATTCAGACATCAAGTCCATTAAGATTTCTCTCGTATATATCTCTACATCATCCTCTTGAATAGAATATACTCCATCGTCAAACATACACTCTGGAATGTAACACACTCCTTCCCCGGAATAAAATGCCGGCATGTATTTATAGCAAAAACCATTGTCGGTCTCTGATGGATAATACTGAGTGCCATTGTCATACTCTACCATGTATCCGTAATTTCTCATAACTCAATCCCCATATTTTTAAGATTTTCTAATCCAAACCAAGAGACTATATCTTCCAATGTGTTGAAAGACTTAATTTCTCTTGACTCGCTGAATATTTGGAAATACATATCATTCCAATCAAAATCTCCACAATCTATACCATCCTTGATGATATTATATAATGTCTCCGCACCATAATACTCCATTTGCTTTTGCCACCATCTATCATCTGATATAGGCATTATTTTACATTCCGATAAATGAGCATCTGATGCTATCTCATTGTAGCGTTTTATTAAATTTTTCATAAACTATTCTTTTAATGTAGGAATATCCCAATTTCGGCACATTCTTTTTACTTTTCATTTTTTAAATGTATCTAAAGCGGTTATTAACTCATCTAATACATCAGCATAGTTATCCATCTCTATGCCGTCTAAACAATCTATTGCCCATTTTCTTACTTCCTCATCGTTCTCAAAGAACTCACTATCTTGGAAGTCATAGTCTATGTGGTAATAGTTATCTCCGATATACAAGTCGGCATTACTCCGGTAAGTTTTTAATACTCCTTTCATAATATTCTTTTATTAGTTTCATAATATTTTCTTATTAGTTAAACATAGCACCCCGCACTACCTTACGATAGCACGAGGCTTGACAACAACTATTATTCCATCATATCTATATAAAACCCTTCCGGAGTATCATCCGTAACATCTTCTATCAACAAGGGTTTGAGAGGATAAGCTCTAGCAGACTCAATAATGTCATCAACAGATATGTTATCCTCTATGTACTGCTTACAAGATGATTGAAAATTATCTATAAAGTCCTCATCTTCCTCCAACTCGGTCCGTAAGACACTCAAAGGTAATGAACACCCGCACAATGCGTTGTATTTCCAACCATCGTCGCTCTGATAATAATAACCCAAGAACTTAATAGTCTGAACACCATCTTCCTTGAACACCATATAAAGGTCAACACCACCCACTTCAGGAATGATACTATACCTTTCAATATCTTGTCGTTCTAATCCGAAAAAATCAACAAGTTCTTTGGTGGTTTTATTCCCTGTAAATGTAGTTACACGAGTTAAAGTACCTCCGACTTCCTTAAATAAAATTTTGTACCTCATAATATCTCTTTTTTTATTGGTTAATAATTAGACCGAAACCACGCACCTCTGCGTGGCTCCAATTCACTACAATTCATCAAATTCAATGAGATTCATTGACATAGGCTCATCACTACACCGAGTCTCGCCACGATATAACGCAGCTAAAATATTGCAATATCGGTCCTACTCACTTCCCTCTGTCGCAAACAAAGCCTCTGAATAAAAATCAATAGCAGCCCTTCTACTTTTAAAGACCTGCTCTTGTCCGTAACAAATACATACTACTTTACTCATCTTCTAATTCTTCTAATATATACAACCATTCACTTTTCATAACATCAAAATCTTCTAGTCTAACACCAGAATAAGTCACCAACTCCAAATGCCCTTCTACACACATTATACTAGTAATCACCTCGCTGTAATATTCACCAAGGAATCCGTCATAGCAACAAATATTGATTCCACCATTCCTAAATTCGTAACAGCCATTTCCGTTTAACAAGATGCGTCTAATCTCATCCTTAGCATCCCGGATACACTCTTGGTATATCTTATTTAAATCTTGAAAAGTTCGCATATCTCTTCTTTATTATCAAATGAATAAACTAACAAGGTTTCACTGTCGACCATAAAATACCCATCGGAAAAGGAAAACCTACCCTCTTTGATTCCACTCTGAACCATTTTGTATAAGTCCTCAAATCCGTAGCGTTCAACTTGTGTTAGCCACCAGCCCTCATCGGACATCGGCATAATCTTGTCTAGCGGAAGAAAACTATCTTCTGCTAAAGCATTAATTTTTCTTATCGTTTCTTTCATAATAATTTGGTTTAAAAATTCGCACAAGGCCCGACATTTCTGCCAGACCTCATCTCCTTCCGAATCAGACCTCATCTCCTTCCGAATCGTAGATACCCTTAATGTTTCGGGCTTGCCAATCAATCTCAAAAGAGTCAAAACATTCCTCAGCATCAAGGAATTCAGCATTTTCACAATCATCTAAATCACAACATTCACTCGCTATCTCACGAGCTTCTTCTAATGACTCGGCCTCAATGTCATAATATTCACAGACCTCTACTTGCTTAATAATTACTTGATAAAATCTAAACTTACTCATAATAACATTCTACTTTAATTCCATCCTTAACAAAATAATCCAACAAGGTTTTACTCTCCTTATATCTCAAGTTTAATCTACAAGAAATGACCTTATCAGAATCCGACCATATCTTGCCATAATTCTTCTTGATATTATTCAAGTGAGCCTTGTTAGCATAGAAATTGTAAAGAATGTAATCTTCTCCATTGTCATAAATGAACACCGCAAGACAATTTCCTCTACGAATCTCTATTTCAAATTCGTTAATGCCTTGCTTAATGGTAACTTTACCAAGCAATTCTTCTGTAAAATTTATCATAATATATTGGTTTAAAAATTAGAAAGGTAAGGCAGTTTATACCACCTTACCCCTGACAACTAACGGACTTTATAATACTTTCCGTTGCGGATAAATTACCTAATGTCCTCTTGTGTCCAAAACTCTTTATAGTCCGGTCCTTGATTAATGCTCCGATACTTCACGATTAACTTACCATTTTCGTATCCTGAAATGGTATATCTCCTATTGTTTCGGTTACATTTAATAGTGTAGTTCATAAGCTATTCAACAAAAATACAATCTTCTGAATAAGCGTATATGTACACTCTATTTTTGAGTAATAACTCTTTTGGAAGGTCGTAGCAACAACTGAGACCTTCTTCTTCTCTATCATAGTCAATAGTAATAGACTTGTCTCGGTTGATGACATACATGTTATCATGTTCTCTATCGTGAAGGATATTTATTCCTGCTAAAGCCATCTTTTCTAACAAGGTTTCTAACTCATTTTTCAATGCCTCTTGTTCCTTGTTAAGTAAGATAACTTTATACTTACCCTTCTGCTCTTCAATGGTTCCATCATCTCGTTTGACTAGAATATCATTCCATTTATATACATCCTCCTTTGAATACCAATATTTTTTAGGTATAAAACCATCAATAATTTTAAAGTCACAAGAGATTTCCTCAAAAGTTTGTACATTCTCATAAAATTCCCATGCACAAGCCTTTCCGTTATTAAAGTACCATACTCTAGTAGAGTCTATCCCCATAATACCTCTAAAGACACGAGTTTCACTAATATCCTTGTTTTCTAGGGAAACACCACGCTTAAAGTCTTCAACACTATCATAAAATCTCTGTTCAACAGGGAGTGTATATATCTCCTCATTATGTTTGAAACGATACTCAGTTAAAACAAAACCATTGTTCTCTACTTTGTACCTAATAGATTGAAGAGTACCTTCGCTGAGTGTTCCGTTGATTTCAGTAAACATCATTCCGTTAAAATTAATTTTCATAATAATCTTACGGGCTATTAACTCCTTTCGGAGCGTACGAATCCCCGTTTGGTACTGGTTAAAAATTAGAAACCCTACCTCACTCACGCAAGATAGGGTTAGTCTTACAACTCGTCAAGTATCGTTATCATCTCATCAAGAGAATACAAGTGTAAATCGTGTTCTCCGTTCTCTGAAATGACTACTACTGAACCCTCTGATGATTTAACTCCTTTTATAATCTCAAAGTCCCCAGCAAGATCGAATTTCAAATCTAACTCAACAGGACCACCATCGCACTCATTATCCAAGTGCTCTAGAATGGTTTTGTGAATAAGGTAGCGTAGTTCTTCGATACTTTCAATAACATCTCTGTGTAACATAATAATCTGGTTTAATAAAATTTATCCGAGATTGCACGCCCTCGGATATTTGCGTTTGCGGATGGGGGGTGGAATCGAACCACCCTTAAAAGCCTACATCTAAATAATTTGATAATCCCGCCCTCCGTTTATCTTCTTCTCGGTTTTACGGGTATAATAACCCATTTCAACTGAAGTATTTAAGAAATTTGCAAAGGTTGATGATATGTCTTGTATTGGACAATATGGATGCAATGCTAAATGATGTTCGCTCCCTCTCGCCTTTTTCGCAAATCCCCACCTTTGTAGATTATAACTCCAGTCTAAGATGTAACTCCTATCCGGTTCTACTGCCTTCCACCTCTTTCCGGCTACAATGGCGGTCATTGAGCCTGATTCTATCGCCTTACACATACCAGCAATGATGATTTTTTCGTGTTCCTCAATGTTTTCAAAATACTTTTTCATATCTAATCTTTTATTATTGGTTAAACTTTTGTAAGCAGAAGCAGTTCACACCACTTCTACCCCATTATACTAAAGACACACTGCTTACGCAATGCGTCTCGTTTCGCTACCTAACAACATCTCCTGCCTCATCCAACTCTAACCCCAAACATCACATATCCAATCAAACTCAAACCAGAATAAGTCGTTGATAAAAGTCTCATCTACCCCGTCAGGATACAGTTCGCACAACATAACTTCTAATTGGTCAAACTCTGCATCAGTAAGTTGGTTTGCTCTACATTCCGCACCACTCCAAAATTGGAAATTGCTTAATGATTCCTCTCTAAATAATTTCATAACATCTACAGTCCATAACACTCCCTCATCAGAAAGTGCGCTCCAAAACTGTTCTGAGCTGGTTAATAATTAGTAGCTCTACCCGGTTTAACCCAAGTAGAGCCTGTCTGATTAATCGGTTATATCACTCTGACTCATCAATAACCTGTAAAATAAAAATTACATACTTATCGCAGGACATCATTTTATTCTGTGCTTTTTCAAATTCGGATGGCGTAAAAAGACGATAATCTCCAAATAAATACCCATCTAAATATCCGTGCATATATTGCACAGAATTAAATACACGCTTCATTTGCTCGTTAACTGTGTCGTAATTTACTGCAATCTTGTTGCGGTCAATTGCTAAAATAAATACATTTGCCATAATAAGAAATAATTAAATATATACTTTTTCTCCTTATACTATATTAGTTGGTGCAGTTCCTGCACTCTTTGCGCCCGAGCGGGGACTCGAACCCCGCAAAAGTCCGACACGGGCAACCGCTTTTATTGCTCAATAGATTTAGCAATAAATTCCTTTATCAATTCATCTAACTCGGTTTTTCGCTCAGCGTATGGACGACTGAAATCTCGCAATTCCTTAGCCCTTTTTTCATACTCTTTGCATAGGTTATAATCAACAACATCACCAAAAGGTCGGTAACCTGTAACGATAGCCACATCGCCAAAAGCATAGATATTAGCATTCCAACCGTACACGCCACAAGTGTATGCTATTGGGGTTTCGTAGGTTAGTAAATTTTGAAGATTACAATAATCAACACAAATAACCTTTGAAAAACTCTCTTTAACTGCTTTTCTTGTTGTTCTAAACTTCATAATATCTCTTTTAATTAGTTAATAATTCGTACCCCTCCCCGACTCTCGCCAAGAAGGGATAAGACTACTCATACAACTGCGGAAACTACTCATACAACTGCGGACCTTGGTTCAACATCCACATATTGCACCCCAAAATCTTATCTTTATCTCCCTCACAACATTCATCCAATAAGCCCTTGTATGCATCCATACTCAACCTATGCTCCCAAGGCTTAATAACCTCAGCAGCATCAAAATCTACAGCAGGTTCCGCCATTGCGTAAACCTTTCTTACAAATTCTTTAAATTCCATAATACTTCTTTAATTAGTTAATATACTGCACTTTGCCCTATACTTCCACCCCGTACAGGTGGTTCCACCTCTCGCCACATCCTTACCTTGCTCATCATAAACCCACCACTCACACTCACTGCCAACACACCTCTCCCCGTTAGCAAATGACCTAATGGCTCGTATCAGACGAGACTTGTCTGTTCCCTCAATGGGAGTCGCAAACTTCACCCCATTATTAGCACTGAAGTTCGCAAAATATTTTCTCCTCATACTTAGTCAAATATGTACCCGGCAAGACAAATTAGGTACATCATACCGTAAAGGGCTATCGCTGCTAATACAACCCCACCAATCTTCCTCACTTGTTTTCTTGTTATTTTCATATCTTTCAACCACCCATTAATCCCGTTCAGTTCGGGCACACCTCAGTGGTTCGGTGTTGGTTAACAATAGAAAAGGCACACTACTTCCGTAGTATGCCCTTAAAATGATTCTACTTTAGTTCAGTCGTGTATCAGTTTACGCTGACTCGTTTTACTGCCCAGATGTCACGACACACCTCACCCTGTTTCATCTTGTTATCAGTCCAAGACTACTCTGCAAACTTGTCTCTCCAAGTGTCTTCTTGTCTTTCCAAGTGTCAGAACGATTCGGCTAACCACACCACGCCCGTTCAAGCGTAGTTTGCCCGTACAATCCCCTAAGACATCGTACAAGCGTAATATTATGAAAAATTCGCTCTCCTTCCTATACGATGCTCCCCGCCTTACCTACTCCGATTTCAGCAAGGTCGGACTAATTCGGCAAGGACATACTTTGCCCCTGCTTCCCATTAGTTCGGCATCCGTTCACCCGTTTAGGCATCGCAGCCATAAGATAACGGGAAAACCTCGTTTATAGTCCTATAAGACACACCACGCCCGTAATGCAGACACACCACGCCCCTACCTCGCATATAATAATTCGGCAAGGACATAATTTGCCCTACCTCATCCGTAACTCAGTAAAAGCATAATTTGCCCCTACCTCTCAATGTGTTTGGTATCGTGGCAGTCTCTTTCAGACTCCTAACTATAAGGTATAGTATTCCCGACCTCCCGATTTTACTCGTTTGTGTCGACTATCCCCGTAGTTTTTCCATATTGCCAAAAGGTTATAAAATTCCCTACTATTTATATATATTACTTATATTCATATATGTCACTATTGTTACTAATATTCGCAATAGTGTTCGGTTATCGTCTAACCTTTTGTCAAAATTTCAAAGAGCAACAACTCTGTATTTTTTTGTGGTGGGGGTGGAATCGAACCACCCTTTAAACCCGTCCACCTTAACTTTACTTAATTCTTTTACCTCTAATAATCTCTCCATTTTCGCCTTTAATGGCTTCATAACGGGCATATATTTGACCGTTATACACGCGGTGACAAATATCAAGTTTGCCACCGATTGCCGCGTTTTTTCTCATTTTATGGAAGTTTTCAAAAGCACTTTCCAGGATTTTCGCAGCATTAACGGCTGTTAAAGTAATCGGTAAAAATCGAGTAATAAACACTTTTAAACCATCTTCCTCTTCTAATGTCGTTTTTTTGCCGTAAATCACCCCTTTGTCATCTGTATATTTGCTATACCTTTGAACGAATTTCAAGGGTTCTTTTATGCTGAAAATACCCTCTGCAATGGCATTAGCTGCAATTCTTCCAAAGGTTTTATTTTCCAAAATAAGGGGGGCTGCTTTCGTTAACACTTGGCTGAAATTCCAATCTTTTAAAATGTCGCTTTTTTCCTTGTCAAGCGATTTTTTTGCAATCTCTTGGAAACCTTTTACCAAGTCTTTCCATCCGAAAGTCACCTTACTTCTGGCAATTACCTTATTGATCATTGGCCTTGCCTTTTTAAGATTTCCGATAGTGGAATAATGTCTAATTGCCATTTTTACGGCTTGTTCCAAAGTAATGCTAATGCCCACGAATTTCGCGTCTTGTCTTGTTGTTGTTGTTGTCATGATTTCAAATAACTTTAAAGGTTTATATTTGCAACAAAATTAAACATTATTTTTATCCTAACAAAATCAAATTTTATTATATTTCCGTAATACTCTCAATATTAAGCAATTACAAACGAAAAAAAATTTTACGTAGGTAAGATTTATATAAAATTAGTTATATTTATTTATTTTTCCCCTTCCTCTCAAATATAGTGCCAAAATATAAATGATTGATTTTCAGACTATTGGAAGTATTAAATAAATTTATCGTATTATGTTTATTTTTGAAGAAGTTACATTTTTAGAAAGTTATATTTTTGTATTGTGCTGATTTATAGATATTTATAACATTATATTTAAAGTATTACTTTAGACAAAATTTCGTAATCGCCTCATTTCCAGACAATTACAGCGATTTTTAATCAACTGCACAACATTTGTTGCCGGGCTTCGCAAACCCTCCTAACTGCCTAAGTATTAGAGTATTACGGGGGTGGGGGATACCGGTAGCACAAAAAATAGGCTTGGTCTAACCCTCAAAAATTTTTTTTCATACTACAGAACTACATCAAAACTACATTAAAAACTACATAGTAATTAATTGATATATAGCAAGTTGCGGAATAGTGTAGTATGTGTAGTTAGTAGTCTTGTAAAATCATTTACCCCCGCACATACACATAAGATACTTTGGAGGAAAATTTGAACTACAACTACTAATTGGGCTACAAGGCTGATTGATAGTGAGTTATCGTGTAGTACAAAATGTAGTTTTTTCAAAAAAACGCTCTAAAAAAAAGGTTTTTCCTTGTAATGTTTGAAATAATGTATTATGTTTGCAGTCGATTTAGAGAGAAGTGGTCGGAAAAACGCAAGAAAATGAGAAAAGGAAGTAGAAAACAAGTCACCTACGAGTACAAGGGAGAGAAGTTGTACAGCAAGGTAGGTTTAGCATTATTATTAGGTTGTCATCCTTCTTGCATTAATGATGATGCATTAGAGAGGGTAGATACGGACAATGGTATATGGTTCAGAATTCGCAGTGGTTGGGTGTTAGGGACTGTGATGGTGTTGCGGAGAATAGATGATGCAGCCAAGGCAGACAAGGAGGACAAGGCATGATAGACATAGGAAATACTATTGATTCTCTTGTTGCGGATTGTGACAAGGGGTTGATACCGGATACAGCTGAGGACACGAAGGTAGTAGTAAGCAAGGAAGGTCAGATAGGCGAGGTGTTAGCGGGGTTGATGGTAGAGAAGTTTCGTAGGTTTGGTGATTCCTTGATGGTGTTTAATGGGATGTATTATGAGAAGATTAAGCCGGATGATATACGGAGGTTAGTGCAGGGTTTTTTAACCAAGCTGGGTGTTGGTCCGGCGTATTTAAGCAGAAGTTGTTCTCATATACACAGGATGGTTATGGATAATCCTTTCGTGCGGGATTTTGTGCCGAGTAGGAATATCATATATATGAAGAATTGTGTATTAGTTTTAGGGAAGGATGGTCAGATAGAGGTGACATATCATACTCCGGAGCTGATGAGTAACATCTACTTGGACATACCGTATCACGAGGGTGCAGAGTGTCCCAAGTGGGAGGAGTTTCTGGTGACGGTGATGGTGGAGCCGAGTGCAGTGATGGTGTTTCAGGAGTTCTTGGGGTGTATGTTTATTGACAAGAAGATGCTGAGTGTGGAAAAAGCATTGTTCTTGTATGGTATAGGTAGTAATGGTAAAAGTGTGATACACGATATTTTGGAGGACATCTTAGGGAAGAATATGGCCGCTAGTGGGTTGGACCAAGTGACAGGGAGTACCGGTGATTACTACCTTGCGGATTTGATAGGTAAGTTATTGGCATATAGCAGTGACTTGGAGGCGAAGGATTTAGGTAGTGGTGTGTTTAAGAAGTTGGTCAGTAAAGAGACTGTTGCTTGCAGACCTATCAGGCAGAGTCCTATAGAAAGTGATGACTGGCCGTTGTTCATTGCTAATATGAATAAGAGTCTTATAACCACTGATAGTAGTGATGGTTTTTGGAGGAGGAACATTGTCATAGGTATGCCGAGGATATTTTCGGATAATCCCGATGAGGCTTTAGGTCAGTTAAAGGCAGATAAAGGGTTTAAGGGCAGTTTAAGGAGCGAGTATTCGGGGATTTTCAACTGGATATTGGCAGGGAGACAGAGGATATTGCGACAGAGAGGTGTTTTCACGAAGAGTAAGAGTATCGAGGAGTTGATAGAGGATATGCGTACAGGTAGTACCGGTGTTTATGCTTATTTAAGTGATAAGCGGTATTCTCCTTGTCAGAATGCTGAGGGTACGGGTATCTTGCGTAAGGAGTTTGCTTTTGACTTGTACAGGGATTATAAGGACTGGTGTGTGGAGAATGGTTACAAGGAGTCGAAGAATGTGAACAGGTTCAAGGATGATATGATTAATGCGAAGTTTACTTGGAAGCGTTCTTTGCGTATTGGGCCTAGTGTCAGCACCGGGTATATTTTTTACGAGTTACCTGAGACAAGTGATGTGGAGATAGATGCCGGGGAGTCAGATGAAGATTTGCCAACTTTTTTTGGAGAAGATGAATATAGTTTGTAGATTTGTCGAACCATGTGCGAGATGGTGATGAGGAAATATAGAACAAGCTCAAATGAGTAGGTAGATACTCGCACTATCTGCTGAAAATTTGAGCTTATTTTGGATATTATAGGGATTGATTATAGGGATAAGAGATATGATAATAGGAATAACGGGAAAGAAGTTCAGTGGAAAGAGCACTGTAGCGAGTATGTTAGCTGATGCTACCGGGTATGAGGTAAGGAGTTTCGCTGACAGGTTAAAGGATGTTACTGTTGCGTTGACCGGTTGCAGGAGAGAGGATTTGGATAGTTTTGATTTTAAGGAGAACGAGTTTGTTCCGGAGTATCTACATGTGTTTTGTGGGGGCAATGTCCCTACCTACAGAGCCTTCTTGCAGTATTTTGGAACGGATGTTATGAGGTCGTATAATGATAATATTTGGATAGACAGCACTTTGGGGAAGGGGTGTGATAATGTTATTGTTTCTGATGTGCGTTTCAAGAATGAGGCTAATGCTATTAAGTCGAGGGGTGGTATTATCGTGAAGGTAGAGAGGGCTGGTTATGAGAGTTTTGATGAGCATATCAGTGAGGTGGAGCTAGAAGATATAAAGGCCGATGTAGTGGTAATGAATAATGGTAGTTTGGATGAATTAGATATATTAGTGAGAAAAATATATGAAAGCTGGAGATAAAGTTAGACAAAAAGGAGTGTCAGACACTAAGGTTTATCGTATCTGTTATATGGATGACAATAGTAAAATGACAGGAAAATGGGAGAGGTGCGTTATCTATGCTGTAGATGGAACCACTAAATTCTTTGTCCGAGAGTATAATGATTTTATTGAAAAATTTGAGAGAGTATGAAAGTAAGAGGTAGTTATGGAAAGCCTAAAATATATTTTACTATTACTCCTTGTCCCCGAAGTATTGTCTGGGAATATATCAAAGGAGCAGTTGCTTGACGAAATGGTTAAGTTAGGTTTGACTGAAGAAGAAAAGAATGAATTATTAAAACAAGTAAAGTTATGACCGAAGAACAAAGAATGCAAATAGAGGGGGAAGCCTACAAAAACACTCAAAGTAAAATAAGAAAATCGTTATTATAGTTTAACACATTAAAGTAAAATAAGTTATGATTAAAAGTAAAATTGATGCTCGTGAGCGAGCGTTAGAGTTGGCAGTCAAATGTTTTGAGTCTGCAGGAAATTATTCAGGAGAGCAAGTGATTTACTTTGCCGAGTTGTATGAGCAATATCTCATTGGTGATGCAGAGTTACCCGAAGTAACCGATGACAATGCACATCTTAAAGAGTTGTTGGAAATTGCCAATAAGAGTTTTGACAACAGCCGAAAATGCAACAACGATAAGATTGATTGTATGTTCAAAGGCGGTAACGCAGATGTGCCGAGCGAAATCCCTTTCAAATTAGAAACCGAGTTAAAAAAGAAAGATAATATTTAAGTATGAAGATAAAAGTAAAAAAACTGCACGAAAACGCAGTCATCCCCAAGTATGCCACATCAGGTTCAGCAGGGATGGACTTATTCGCAGTCAGCAGAACAATAGATGAATATGGTAATTTGGTCTATGGTATCGGTCTTGCCTTTGAGATACCTAAAGGATATGTAGGATTGATTTTTCCTCGCAGTAGTGTGTCTAAATATCCTTTATCAATGAAGAATTGCGTGGGTGTTATTGACAGTAAACCAAGAAACTAATAAACATAGAGTTACTGATAATATTCCGGATATTTATGTGGTAATATCATGAAAATAGAAAAAGAATGTGCTATTTGTGGTCGTATATTTTATGTACCTCATTGGAGAACTAATGCTAAATATTGTAGTAAACTATGCTCCGGTTTAAACTTGCGTGCTAAACCTAACACTGTATGCACTCAATGCGGAAAGGAGTTTCACATGAAGCAGAGTCAAAAAAATAAACATAACCGGAATCATGGGTATTTTTGTTCTAAAGACTGTTCTTCTAAGTATAAACAAGTGGCTATGTCAGGGGCGGGGAATCATCAATATGGTTTAAAAGGTCCTAAAAACGGTTCGTTTAAAGGGTCTGAAATTACACATAGAAATCACAATATAACTGATATTTTAGTATATAAGCCAAACCATCCGTATGCAGACAAAAAAGGAAGAGTGACTAAACATCGGCTGGTTGTAGAAGAAAATAGACATCTTTTTAGTGATGATTTTTTTATACTTATTGATGGGTTTTATGTTTTGAAAAAAGGACTGTGTGTCCATCACAAAGATGGGAACCATAATAACAATGATATTTCCAATTTTGAAGTGCTTTCAAGAGGGAGTCATACTAAAAAACATAATGCGGAAAAGATAATTATCAGAAACGGAAAAGGACAAATAATTGCTGTCATTAAACGGGAAGAATTGCTGGGAAACCTTGCAGAAGGCAATCAGCAGCCGAGCCAACCTTTAACAAAGTTGGAAGGTTCAGAGACTAACGGTTGAAACTGCTATGCAGAATATAATACCGACACGAGCATCCCGCACTGTATAAGTGAAGATATAGTCCGACCTGCATGTATAACAGTTATGAAGATGCAGAAATTATAGGATAAAGAGCCTGTAAGTTTAACAATCCCAATAATGGATTATAGGGGAGAAGTAACAGCAAAATTTGGATTATCTGCACATCGATTTGTTGAGAAGGGTAATGGTAGAATAGTAGCAGATAGTTATAGTAGAGGACACATCTACGAAGTTGGAGATAGAGTCGCTCAAATCATTATCATCCCTTACCCTGAGATAGAGTTTGAGGAAGCGGAAGAATTGAGTGAAACCGAAAGAGGTAGTGGTGGCTATGGAAGTACAGGAAAATAATAAAAAAATGAAAGTTTCAAGATTTGAATGTGTCAAGCCGGATTGGAAGAGGGTTTTAAATGCTGCAAGGAGAACAGTTGGAAAGCATCCAATTACGAAAGAGCCTTCTAACGAGTTTAAGAGGAAAATTCTTCTTGCCGAGCATAGTCCTATCAGGCTGTTAGAATACGATTTCACTTGGAATGATATTAAGATGTGGGTTTCAACTCATCTTGTACGACATCACGAAGGGTGTGAAAAGTTTGTAAGCACACAAAGAACTGACCGAAGTGAAGTTCTTAGGGGACTCAACAGGGATGAGTTACCACAAGGCTTATTGAATGATATGGATATGACTTGTAATGCACAGGCGTTTATTAATATCTCTCGTAAAAGATTATGTCGCTGTGCGAGTAAGGAAACGAGGGATGCGTGGAAATTGGTCATAGAGTATTTGAGAGAGGTTGACCCTATTCTTGCAGAGAAATGTGTGCCGGAGTGTCTTTACAGGGGGTTTTGTCCTGAGTTTGATAGGTGTTGTGGATATGTTAATACGGAACAATATCAAGAAGAATTAAAAAAATACAGAGAATGGAGAGTTGTGCAAGATGAAAAGGGATGAAATAGACTGGGATAGTGTTTTTATGCGTTTGCCTGAGATTATGGGCTTACCGAGGCTTGTTCTGCGTGGTAGGTATTGGTATGGCCCATACAGGTTGAACGGGGAACCACACGATAGGGCTGACAAGATGGTTGTTAAGCAGGGTTTGCGAGACCGTATGCCAATCATCTTGGAACAAGGTGGCGATAGTGTCACCTTATGGTCTTGGTTAGTCACTTATGGATGTATGGATAATCGGCAAGTGAATAATATTTTACGAGGGATAGAGAAGGTAGAGTTAGTTTTTGGGGATGCTGAGTATGTTGGTCCGGTGAAATATGTAGAGCCTTGGCGATTTATAGAGGAAGGTGGTGCTAGTAATAGGTGGTTTTGCCCTCTTTTCGGCTTCTTAAGCCAAGTTTACGACCCTTGCAAGGTGATTACTGCTTTTCGTAAATATAATGTCTCTACGGGCTTAAAATCAAAAAATACTCATACATATTCTACTCGTTTTTGGTATAAGGATATGGAAGGTCGTATCTGTTATGACAAATCTATGTTTTACGGGTATGATGGTCATAGATTAAAGGATGAGAGGCCGATGCGTAAGTACAAGAGGAAGGATGGTTACACTGGTAGTTGTTTTTTTGGCGAGGACACATTGGTTGAAGGTCGGCCTGTGTTTGTTGTAGAGAGTGAGAAGAGTGCTATTATATGTCACTTGGAGTATCCGGATTTCAATTGGGTTGCTTGTGGTGGCAAGAATAATTTAGATATGTTGGATAGGTTGTGGAATAAGGATTATGATGTTTATTTGGTTCCGGATGTTGATGCTGTTGATGAGTGGGCAAAAATGGGTAAAGTATGGCCTTGGTGGGAGAGATGTGGTATAAATGTAGGTGAAAAGTGGGACATTGCTGATTTTATATTGATAAAAAGATTAACTTTGTAGAAAAAATGAGATGGAATACAGAGAGCTATTTAAAGATTTTTTGATAGAGTTTGGATACAAATGTCAGTTTGACCGCAACTGTAAAGGGTATAGTAATTTCCGTTTATATAGTGAAGGTGAGTCTCCTGAAGATTATGTGATATGTGTTTTTTTGTTGGAACACACATTAGAGGGTTTTGATTTTTGGTGGGATGTTCATTGTAAGTGGAATGATTATCTGAGGAACACTGGTTATGGATATAAAAACAGCGATTAAGGTATTGCACGACACTCAGAAATGGCGAAGGGGAAAGGGAGACACGATGCCTCATTCTCCGAAGGTTTTTGGAGAAGCAATAGACATAGCAATAAGAAATTTAAGACAAATTGAAAGAAATAATGAAGATATTAGAGTTTAGTGCACCTTCGTGGTGTTTTCCTTGCAGACAACTTGCTCCTAGGTTGAAAGAAGAATGTGAAAGATTTAATATTCCTTTGGATGTGTACGATATGGATACTGATGAAGGCACAGAGATGGCAGAAAGATATGGTATTAAGAGTGTCCCTACCATCATTGCGATTGATGACAGTGGAGTAGAGATAGGCAGGGATTATGGTTCTTTAGCTTGGAAATCAGTAGAATTTTGGTTGAATGTAGGGATTTTGGAGTGATTTATGTCGGAGTTTCGTAGTGAGGCCCAGTTTCAACAGGCTTGTGTTATTTATGCGAAGAATAGTAATCCCGAATTATATGGCAAGAGGTTATTTGCTGTATTTAACGAAGGGAGGAATGTCACTGTTAAGTTAGGTGTCGGATTAACTGCTGGAGTCTGTGATTTATTATATGTTAATCCAGAGGGTTTATTATTTGGGTATGAATTAAAGTTGCCGGGTGCATCGCATAGTGTTAGTCACTTGAAGCGTCAATGTCAATGGATGATAGATGTATTACCGGGCCGAGCTTGTTTTGTAGATGATTTAGAGATGTTCAAGAAGGTGTTAAGTGGAGATATTTCAGCAGGGATAAGTCCGGTTACTGTCTTGAATTATTTAAATAGATGTAAGCGTAATAATATTATTTGGAAGTCAGATGGATTTAATATTGCCAAAGAGGATAAAGAATAGGCTATCAGAGTTAACCGAGATGCAGATGGCATTTTTAGACTGTTACATATTGCGGATATATGACCCTAAAGAGTTGTTTCAGCAGTTATTTGCCGTAGGCATCAGTCCGAGTAGGGCTAATGCTCAGTTAAATGCTTTTATGCGTAATAGTGATGTCATTAATTACATCAAGACTCGTACTGCTCAGTTAGAGGAACATTTTTTTGGAGAGTCTGAGGAAAGTGAAGACAAGGATGCTTTTGATGGCAGTAAGATAAAGAGCGTCATTATGAAGAAAATCAGCAATGACCTCGTTCAGTCTATTGAAGATGGTACTTTGGACTACAAACAAGGTGCTATTGTGGAGAAGTTTATGAATAAGGTTTTAGATTTTGATGATAGTGAGAAAGAGCAATTGGAGCCACCTAGGATATATCTTCCTGAGAATTGTTTAAATTGTAGATATAGGGTTGCGATAGAGGAAACGGATGACACTATTGATGAGTGTAAGTATTGTGAGTATCGCAATAGGTGTATCGAGCAAGGTATAGAATATGATTATAAAACTCAATTAAATATAGATAGAGAAAATGGAAATTAAAGGTATCGTTAAGTTTGTCGGTGAGGTAAAGACCGGCACAAAGAAAGATGGTAGTCAATGGTCAATGCAGACTATTGTTATTCACGATGAATCGGGCAAATACCCCAAAGACTTAGCTGTTGATGTTAGTGATACTAACTGTGGCAAAGCGGTTGTTGGTGCGGATATTACTGCTCAATACGATGTTTCATCAAGAGAGTGGCAAGGCAAGTGGTTTACATCTGCGAGGGCTTGGAAGATAGAGATAGAAGGTGTTACTTCTAAGGAGATTGATGTTTCTTCTGGACCTAATGATGGTAAGGATGACCTACCGTTCTAAAAAAAAGAGCCTCCCTTTTGGGGAGGCTTGTTTTCTAATACCACACAATTTAATTTTATGAAAAAGGAGTATTTAACTCACTGACAAATGTAGTTATTTTTTAGATTTGTGCAAAATATTTTTTGAAAAAAAGTGCCAATACTGTGGGGTTATTTTTGCTCCATGATTTGTGTTGAGCACTTTTATTGCTTTCATGAATACATCTTTTTGGGAGTTAGGATTTTTAGCACAAAGCGATGCCAATATCCTTGGATTAGACCATCCCTGTAGTTTTTTTCTTGCTGCATATTTCTCAATTGTGTCGGGTTCTTCTTCATTTTTTGCTAAAATTTCTTGCAGTTCAACTTGATATTCTTCTTGTTTTGTTGGAAAGTGGTATCCGCAGAATGGGCAGTCTTGCACTTGGATAGGAAGGAGTCTTCCGCATCCCTTTTTATCTATTGGACATTCTTTTACGGGAGCCGGGCCACCTCCTTTGCCTGTGTTATGGAATAGATGCCATTTGCGGTCATCTTCGTATCTGCCTAGTCTTTCAAAGTTTGCCCCCATATCGAGCAGTAGGAACTCTCCATTTTTTGATGGGTGTGGTCTGGATGCTCTTCCTATTGATTGCAGATACTTTGTAATACTTGTCGTAGAGTAGCAGAGAACACAAGTTTTGATGTCTTTTTGGTTAAATCCGGCAGTAAGTATTCCGAGATTGACTAGGATGTCAAATTTATTATCAGCAAAGTCTTCTAATGTTTTTTGTCTTTTTCCGGAATATTCTTCTTCTTCATCAAAGTTGCCCGATAGTAAGTATCGGGCATTATAACCTCTTGCATTAAATTCTTTTGTTATTTCTATGGTTTGTTCAGAAGTGCAACAGAATACGATTGTTTTAGTTCCTTTTGCTATTCTTTCCCAATTATCTACAGTCCCCACATATCTTGGTTTTGATTTAAACTTCTGAGCCATTTGAGAGAGAGAGAAGTCACCTCTACCATAGTCATATTCCACATCATCCATTTTAGGGGCATCAAGGGAGAATAGCCGACATTTACATAGGAATCCTTTGTCTATCAAAAGTTGAGTGCTTGGTCCAGTTACTATATCATTGTAGTCATATCCTAATTGTCTTTGATTCCCATATCTTACAGGGGTGGCAGTAAATCCTATTACGAAACATTCAGGTTTAATATGTTCAAATAGGAAGTTACTACTACAATCGTGAGCTTCATCTATAATCAGAATATCTATTGTTTTCAGATACTCTGCCCATTCTTTTTTTTCAGTTCTTCTAAGGAGTGTTTGTGCCATCGCTGATGAGCATTTAGTTGTCGGAGTCTTTTTTGTTTTTGGAGATATTATCGTTGTTTCGACTCCCACATTCTCACATTCCTTAGCATTTTGCGTTACGACTTCTGTTCTATGGCACACTATAAGGATATTGCTATTCTTTTGCATAGCCATTTTTGCAATGTGTGCGAATACTACGGTTTTTCCTGCACCTGTTGTCGCTTGCGCTATTATTCTTTTGTTTTTTGGGAGAGAGTATCTAATATCTGAGATGAGTTTGTCTTGATAATCTCTTAATTTAATCATATTTCTTCATATCTACTTGTGTTGGTTCATAAACGATAATGCCGATGGTGTCATCATATATATCCTGTTTATATTTTTGTTTCCATTCATTAAAAATGTCTCTCATAGGCTTACCGAATATCATTTGAGATATAATATTTGCGTAAACACTGTAAGGATGTACAGTGCATTTATCAAGCAGTTTAAAGCATTTGTCATCCTTGAATTGTATTATATCTCCGGGTTTAGCGTAATCTATTATCTTGCTATTGAATAAGAATCCGTAAGGAAAAATCATTATTCTATTAGCGTTAGTAGTTCTTGCGTTACTTATGTAAAATATCTTCTCGTGAGAGGATGGATAACCTTCTTTCTTCTTCATTTCGTTTTATTTGATTTATTTCTCGTTGATTTTTAAGTGATATTGCCATAAGGAGATTTAACTCATCCATTACTGATTCTTCTCCTTGTGTATTTTTTATTATTACAATGTATTTCCTTAACAAGTCGTGCCAATAATGAACCGATACTCTGCCTTCCGGGGTGAAAAAAGTGCTGGAATTTCCTGTTATATGGGATGACATTTCGTTTGTTTGGTGTCCCACATATTTTCTATTATGTTTAAGTCCTATTCTGTATATATAGTCTAATAGATGGCACATTGCTATTACTTGGGCCTCATTTGATTGAAATATAATAAAATTTCTGAGGTTGAATAATGATGATTTTGATATTAGGGGCATTATTTCGACTGTAAGATAGTCCTGCATTTTCCATTCTATTGCCTTTTCGTTATCCAAAGTCACGAATGTTGTGTATTTATCATCTCTTTCAGCAGTTTCTTCTGCTATATAAGGTACGCAGATGCTATTAGCATCTGCAATACCCTTTATATAGATGATAGAACTTAAAGCGTATAATTCTTTTATTATTAAGTAGTTAATGCTAATCATCTAAAGTTTTACTTTAATTAAAAAATACTTCTCCTCCGTCTACTAATACTTGTCCATCCATTAGTTGTTCTTTATCTGCTTCGTGAGTCCAAGCTGTTATTAGTTTCAGGTTTAATTCTTCTGCGATATTTGTTAGTACAGATATGTCGTTTTGTGTAAATGCAACATCATCTATGAACGCTACTCTCAATGCTCTTGATTTAAGGTTTAGTCTGGCTGATTGGAGTAATAGTCCTATGATAGTTCTTTGGAAAGAAGAGTAGTCAAACATAAATCTTGATTGTTTTTCTTTATTTCCAAAATACGCAGGATTATATTGTCCGTTATACATAATCCATACCTCTACTTTTCCGCTGTCTGTGTCTCTTGGTACGATTTTCATACCTTCTACGCCGGTATCTATAGATGCATATAGTTTTCTTAGTTCATCTACTTCTTTTTCGTAAAGTGCTTTTGCCTCAATCCAATTTCTCCATAGTTGGTATCTTTGGAATATTTTATTATTTTCTTCGGCAGACATTAATGAGTTTCTTAGGTTCATTATGCTCTTGTCGATTGCAGATGTATCAGGTTGGACTTTCTCAGGATATATTACCGGAGAGGATTCTAGTGCGTTATACTCCTCTGCTTTTTGATTTAATGCGTTTATTAGTTCCTGTGACACACTTTTTTCTATTGGCTTATCAATTACTTTAATTTGCGACATCTTCTCTATAAACGCATTTTCTATAGCAAATACGACATCTTTTTGAATTTTAGAGGCAGTACATTCGATTAGTTTTCCTTGTTCGTTGCGTATTTCAGATGTTTTATTGAAGTTGATGAACTTATATACTTCTTCTTGGACTTTTTTGTAGTCTTCAACCAATTTATCAGCCATCATCTTGGATTCATTGTACTTCGATAGTTGTTGAGTATATTCTATCAAGTTGTTTTGTTTTTCAGCGTTAATTTTGTTTCTGATAGCAATACCCTCATCTTTGATGCGTTGCAATTCTTTGTTTCTGTTTGCATCTATCTTAGCACATATTAATTGATATTCAGATTCAGGTGTGTTGATGGCTCTGTCTTTTTCTATCTCGGCATTTCTTATATCTTCTTTGATTTTATCAATGTCGATATATTTTAATGCATCTAGTTGACTCTCATTATATCCTTCTGATTGAAATCTTTCCATAAACGCACCATTAGATTGGCACATTATTCTCGCCTCGTTTCGGGCATCTCTAGCAAGGTTGATTCTCGCTACAACCTCATTGGCATTGAGAGCGTCTAACTCTTGTTTGAATAGTTTTTCTATAAGTTTCCTATGTGTGGTTTGGTTTTCTGAAAATAAATCATTCAATGAGTGTGTTAACTCTGTTGTAAGGGCCTTCCAATACTGAGATGCGGTCCAAGCGACACCATCTATAACGGGTTGTATTGCTTTTCCTTTATCATCTTTGGTATAAAGGTATGTTTCTAGTTTATCTTCTCCGGCCTTTTCGCCTCTTTGATATTTTGTATTTTTGACACCTATATAAATCGGAACCTCTCCATCCATAAGCAGAGCTTCAGCTATGAATCCTTCCGGAAGTACATCTGATTTTTTTATTGCATCAGTTCCTGATGTGGCAATTTTAGCTGCATTTAATAATGTGGACTTACCATTGCCTATGTTCCCGGTAACGAGGACAAGCCTTTTTGATAGCAAATCAGGTGTTAATTCTGCTGCTTGAATGATTCCATTGTTTTTAACTTTAAGTCCGATTAATTTAATTTGTTTTTGTTCCATTGTCTTTTGAAAATAATTTTTTACAGTTTTCTGCTTTTAAGCATCCACAAGATTTGGTGGTTCCATATTTAACTGTGGATGCGTATGTGTTAAATATTACTCCGCAATCACATTTGACTTTCCATATAGCGTGTCCGTTTTGCATTTCAACAAAATCAATGAATGTTATGCGGTTAAACTTTTGTCCGGTTAGATTTTCTCTGCGTCTGCCTTGTCGCACTATTTATAGTATTCATTAATTAAATCCAGTTCGCATCCTGTATTCAGGTACTCATCGGCTTGGATTATGCGTTGTTTCACCTCCTCTATATATTCCCCAAACTCTTCTCTTGTGAAAGTAAAGATAATTCCTCTGCTTATGTCTATAGGAGACCTTGTATCCCATTCATCATCTCTTTGAGGACAATATTTTAATATTGATATTTTGTTGCAAGTGGGGCAAGCTAGTAATTGTCCTATCATTTGGTCTCTATGTTCTTTCAAAGCCTCAATTCTTTTCTTCTCATAAGGTTTGGAAGGAGAGAAGTAGGTATATATCGATGAATCTGAATATGTTGTTTTGATTTCTATTATCTCAATAGGATTTCCATTCTCATCCGGAACATCTACATCTGGTGTTGCTCCGAATCTAGCCCAGTCCACAGTTATAAATGGTTTTTCTTCAAAGTCTGTTTCATAATATCGTATATTTTCATTGATATTTTCTTTTATCCACGAGACTGCGTATTGTTCATTTTCTCTGCCAAATCTAAGGGCCGGAGCATCCCTATGTACGGAAGGTTCTTTAAGATACCTTTCCATTTCTACTTTATACAGATAGGATATTGCGGTTTGTCCCCAAGGTTTGCCTTTCCCTTTGCTCATCAAATCTGAAAGATGTGATGCTGAAATATATCCGATGCGTTTTTGAATCCATTTATCCATTATTAGCTTCTTTTAAAAGTTCTTCTTCAAGTTCCGGAGTAATGATGTACTTTGCTTTAATTTTATCGATACTATTGCCACCTTTAAGGAATGACACTGCCGATGTCCATTTTGCAGTATCTTCTTTAGTTAGAGGAATCTTTTTCGTTTGTGGCTCTTTAGCCGGTTCTTTAGATATTCTAAGCCCCCAAGTTTGACCACCATCTACAGCATCTCTTGTTAATTCCTTTGTCAATCTTACCGGGATATTTTTCAATAGGTTTATATATCCATTACAGTTCGGATATAGTTTTGCAATCCTTTTACGATTTGTAGAGTTTAATACCATTGGAAGGTTAGTGTATGGGTTTTTAGCGAAAGTTGCAATCCATACATTGTTTTTCTTTTGTCCGTTTACCTTTGCATCCTCACAGAACTCTATCTTTTCAATAATGATATAGTCAATATCCTGACCGTTAGGCAAACATTCGCATCCGCAATGAGTTAAATTTCCACCTATTCTGTAGTGTATTCCTTTTTCTTCCATATTACTTCATTAAATAAAATTTACATTTTCCTATGTATATTCTTTGCCATAATCCTTTTTCAACAAACCTATTGATACTTGTTGCTGAAACATTGTACAGTCTTTCAATGCCTGATTGAGAGAGTAGTTCTTGCCTATCTATTCTCTCTTGTATCAATGCTGAAAAAAAACTGATAGATTCGTCAAAATTTATCCACTTTTTATCTACTTTGATAGAATGTTCTTTGTCGTTTTTACCTATTCTAATGTTGTTTTGCTCAACATATTTCTGAAACTTGTAATTGAATATGTTATTGGGCATTGTTTCCATCGTGTAACGCTTTTTCCTCTTTGATAATTTGTTGTTGTTCTTCTTCTGTTACATTGACAGCTTTGATGTTCGCAATATGTTCTCCAAGTATTTGCTGATATAGTTTCAGGAAGTTTACATCTTCAATAACTAACCTAGTAAAAAACAGGTAATTACATAGCTGCTTTAAAGCTGCATTGTCTTTGTTTTCTATTAGATATAGAATTTGGGCATATCCTTTTGTTCTCCATCCGAACTGGACCTTCCATTGTTTGTCTGCTGATTCTACATCTACGAATTTTCTGTTTGCACGAACCTCAAAAGATTCTAAGTTGATTTTTAATGTTCTCATGTTTTATAAATGTATTAATTTTAACTATATCTCCCCACCTTTTAAAGAATGGGTCGGTTTTCTTTCTAATTGTATCTCTTTCTGTGTCCATAAAGTCTAAGACTTGTTCTACACTCCAGTTGTCTACTCCATATAATGATTGTAACATTAATAATTCTTGATTGGTTGGGTTCCGGAATCCGTTTTCAATATTAGCATAGTCATTGATTTTTAGAAATATACCGACTTCTTTAATCGTTAATCCGGCCAAAATTCGCAATCTTCTATATATATCCCATTTCCTACTAAGTTTATAATGTTCGCAGTGTAAGCAATGAGACTCTTTTATTTTTAGACTTGATAATAGTTTCTTGCATCCAAAGACTCCATTGAGGGCATCATCATTGGAACACCAATAAGGTCTCTCAAAATTCGCTTTAATGTTTCTTATAGTGTCTGTTCGCAATGTTAGTTTTTGCTTTTCATCAAGGTTATGCAGATATGTCTTGTAGCTACTTTCATTCTCGTGTCTTTTGAAAATGCTATAGAGCAACAAAGCCTTGTCATCAAGAGATGTGAATCTTTTTATCCAACTTCTCGCTTTCCCTGCCTTCTCTCTAATTTTGATTTCTTCTTCAATTTCAGGAGTTATTACACCCCAAATTCTATCATCATCTATGCCTATTTGAAGTCCTGTTGATATATCTATTTGCTTACCATTTGATAAAGTTGCGATACATCCATTTATATCATTTATATAGGCTGTCTGTATCACAATTTTGCCTCTGGATGGATAAGAACAATATAATTTCTCGTTAACTACCATTGTGAATCTAATTTTCGCAAAGTTAGATTTTTATTTTTAATATGCAAAAAAAGATGCTTTTTCAGCATCTTCTTTTCATTTTTACTCGTTGTTTGATTGCGTTTCGTTAAGCATCCTTTCCCGTTCAATTCTCTTGAGTGCCTGCGTCTCTAATCGTGCAACCTCTTGTGGATTAGCAGAATCGGATTCTTCTGTTGCTGTTTCTATTGATATGAATCCGGCTGTTACTCCTTGTTGTAGGATTGTAGATTGCTCCAGTTTATTCTTAGGTATATAGGGGTCAAACATATAGGATAGTTTAATTTGAGAGTATCCGTATAAATCCCCTTCTATTTGTCCTACAAGTTTTTTAATAACCCTAAGTACCTTTGTCAAACATTTTGAATATCTTGAATAGAATAGAGTTGCCCATTGTAATTCTGGCCAATAAAGATTTGCGATATATGCTCCTGAATCGTTTTGTCCTTTCAACTCATCCGGCTTAATAAAGACGCTTTTAGAACCATCACAAATAGCATTATACACCTTTTTGAACCCAATATCTAGAGTATTAGACGCATCAGCCGGTTCTAGAATCTTGGCATCACCATCGGCAGTCTTACTACCTATTACTTTTCCTCCGAAATTAGCATTTGGAAGACTCATTGATCCTCCGCTTAGGAAGAGAATTTGATATGCGTAGTATTTAATGTTTTCTCCGCAGTCGGATAGTAGGCTCTCAAAATCTTCTATATTCTTTTGCACTGGACCTGATGGAATATCTCTTTCTCTATGATAGCAGAATAATGATTCATCAAGTCCATGAATAACGCTACTGATAAGATAATATCCATCTTCGGTAATTGTTCCGATAGCATTAGGAAAATGTTTACGCATCTCATCTTCATCCGGGAATTGGATGAATAGTTCATTTTTTGTTGTTCTATAAAATTCAACTGCATCAAATCCCTCGTAATCAAAATATCTCACTCCCATTTTAACATTGGGAGTCTCATAGTCTGGTCTCTCTGTGCAATTATCTCCATCTTCATAAGAGAAACATTCCCAACAAATATTATCCCCATCTCTGTAGAAATACAATGCGCCATCCGCAGTTCCGAATATTGTGTAGAAATGTTGTAATAGTGCTGCTTGTAGATTAAATGTATTAATGTGAGATTTGATTTTAGCTACTTTTTCTGCCGATGATACATCTTCATTCTCGTTGCCTATCCATAATGGATTTCCACCACAAGTAGCAGTCTTATTGCTTCTGATAGCCTCTTGCCATGATACCGCCATCCTTGTTACATCTTCGTAACCATCTAGAACATTTGCATTTTTTTCCAAATCATATTTATATTTGGGTCTCATTGAACGATGGTTGCAATCAAATATTATGTGCGAACCTGAATGAATCTCATTCAAGAATCTATCTTGGCTAAAAACTTCAAATTTCCCCGAAGGTTTTCTCATTACATTGTTCTTGGGATTTGTCTCTATGTAAGAGCTATTGTATCCCAATACTCTTCTTGACCATTGTTTTTTTACTAAATAATCACTTATCTTCATATCGTTTACCAATTATTAAATGCTGTGTAATAATCTGCTTCTGTAAATTCCGTTACATCTTCTTTCTTAGGGCGAGAATCTATGTGAAAACGGGCAATTAACCAAAGAGAGTCCATCGCATCCGGAGAATATCCGTATCTTGTCTTAAAATCATTCTTTGTTCTTGCCTTTGTTTTGTTGTTATTTTTCTCCCATATAAATAAGTTCCTTTCTTCCATTAATATATTTATGAAAGGAGTTAAGATTTTCTTTTTTGTGTGGGGATACATTGTCTGAGGACTTATCTCACAAGAAATGTCTCCCATAATTAACATTGCCTCAAATTTCGCCATGAGTTGAGACCTAATATCATAATAATCCTTATGAATATCTGTTGCGTTTCCAAAACTATCTATTTCTTGAACTGGTCGCATATTGTTAGTTACTGCGAATCCATCTTTATAGCGTTTGAGGAAAAATCCCATACCACCGGAGTCATAAGCGAAGTTTCGCATAGGTACTCCCCATTTATTTAGACAATGCGATACCCATTGCTCTAATTTTACCGGGTCATCAGATACAATATCTTCTCTACCTATTAGGGTTGTTCCTCTCCATATCCACATAATTGTTAAGTCTCCTCCTGCGGACACATCCAATGTAGCATAACGAGCTTCCTTGAAATCTGATACAGGAGATGTGAATATATTCTCAATGACTTTAGGAGTCACCTTTGTCATACCACTGTCCGTTGGACCGAAATACCCCAAGTGCATCTTGGCTCCTTCGGTTTTACCTACTGCTGCAAGGTTAGCAATGCTTTCTCCTTGGGTAATATTGACAAGAATCTTATTATCTATAGGAGAACCCATAAAACAAGTGAATGACTTAACCATATCCTCTGGTTTCATACCAAATGCTTCTTCTTCTTTTGATATGGTTATCCCTGCTTTTTGTACTACTTCTGTTTTTGTTTTACCGAAAATAATACCATCAATATCATCACCGTCACCTGAGTAGAAATAGGTGACTCTCCCATTATTTTCTTTAGGATAAGTCCAATCTTCATTCAAATATCCGGCCCTTTTTAAAAAGGCTGTAGTCCAATGCTCGTGTTCCGGATTGAACGAACATATCGTCTTCGGTCTCATAGCCCCGGAAGAGTCACGATTTCGGGAGAACATATAAGCGAATTTCTTCCAAGTTTCTACCCCTGTACACTCATCAAAATAAATATAAGATGCTGTGTTCGCTTTACAATGTGCTTTGTACATTTCCCACTCTTTGGGACTAAATGGATTAAAATTGACATGGATAAATTTCAATGTATTATTCCATTGAGACCATTCTGCTGTTATCCCACTAGATACGGTTAATTTACATCCTGCGAAACCGCCATAAATCTGTTCGGCATCACGCTTCATTGAAGAACCGACATCCCCGTCTTTGGATTGCATTGTTACTATACGACCTGTAAAGTTCTGAAATCCAAGCCCTTTACAATAACCCATAAGACCGATAAAGGTTTTTCCCGATGTACCACTTCCACCTAAGAATATCAAGTTGCAATCAGACGCAGCAGTATTCTCTTGCATCCCTCTTTGTGGTATGAGGTCTATATTTGGTCTCAGTCTGAACCCATCAATTTCCACAAATCCGGGGTCATCCATAGTGGGGTCTTGTCTAACCACTTTGGGGTATTTTTGCGGTATTTTGTTGGGGTCTTTGAACTTTATCTTCATATATAGTAAATTTGCACAAAAATACAACATTTTGTATAAAAAAGAAATATTCGTATATTTGCGGTAAATAAATAACAATTTCAAACATATATATATAAACATAGAGACACTATGGCTAAATTCACTATTGAAGAATTGCTTGAAAATATCAAGGCATCATTCACAAATGCGGAAGGGAAATCATCTCTTCAAATAAGCGATAGAACGATTAAAGAAACACTTGAACCGTTTCTGTCATTAGTAGGTGATGAAGTTGAAATGTCGGATTTCATTGAAAAGTATGCGAAAAACAGTATTGATTCTGCTAATCGTAATCTTATTAAAATGAATGCTGACTTTGCTAAAAACTATAAGCCTACAACCAACCCTGAAACTAAACCTACCGAATTTGATTTGGAGGGTTTCTTTACACGATTTGCTGAGACACAAAAGACAAGCATTGAATCAGCACTTGCTCCACTTAGAGATAAAATATCATCTTTGGAGTCCGATAAGATAGAGCTTATTAAAAACGAGAGTATTGCTTCAAAGAAATCAGAGTTAAAACTAAGCAAGTCTTGGTCTGTTGATTTCGATAATAGTGTAGAGATAGCAAAACTCAGACTTGGTAAAGATGCTTCTGCTGATGATATTTACAATGAGGCTTACAAGCACTTTAACCAAACATTGTCAAGTCGTGGAGAAACCTATAAACCTATGGATGGTGATGGTTCAGACCAAAAACCAGACTTCAGCGACATTAAAAAAATGTTGGAGTCTAGAAAAGAGAAATAAGTTTAACTATTTAAAAACAAAGAAAAAATGAACACTCCTTTACAAAATGGATTGGGCCATATCTATGGTCCCGGAAGAACTGCCTCTACTGAAGGTATGTTTCCTGTATGGTTGGAGCAAGACGGTTCAAGAATTATGGGTGGTATCATAGACCTTCAATTTGAATACAAGTCAGGTCTAAAGGTTGTTGATATTTATCCTGAATCTATCCGTACTGCTACCCCTTGCTACAAGAAAGAAGTTGGAGCTTATGTTCCTATTCCTACTTATAGAATCCTTTCTGATGTGACATCTGAATCTACAACTGTAGAAATCGCTCATTGGGAAGGTGTTGCTCTTTTGAAGAAGAATATGGTGCTAGTCAATCCATCTGACACTTCAAAAACTATTACTATTGGTACTATTAGCAATACTTCTGATGGTAATTATCAAATCGCAATTGATGCTGGTGCTATTGGAGAAATGAAAGCCGGAGATTGCTTGATTCTATCTGAAGCATCTTCTTGGGATGTAGAAGGTCTAACTAAGACTAATCTAATGTATGTTGGTGCTGACCCTAAATCAAAACTAAACATTACTCTTATTGATAGAGGTCGTTTGTTGAGTGAGGTCGCTCCTGCATTGCCTAAAGTATTGAAAGAAAAACTACAAACTGTTAAATACGAATAATTATGGCACAATACGGATATTTAAAGAATTTTAATTCATTGATGGAGATGGCTGGTTTGCTTAGTAATGAGCAATTCAGTGTATTCTTGGAAGATGTCGTATTTCCTTACCGCACAGGTAATGGTAGAAATACAGATGGCTTTAAACAACTTCCTTTGAAACCTGCATTCAATATGACTTATGCAGCACTTCAAAGAGAAAATAATATCGGAGTTATGGCTAACCATGTTGCTCTTGAAGCTCATGCAAGACCTACTCCTACTCGTGGATTTAGTGCTTTGGAAGGAACTATTCCTCACATGGCTACTAATGAGACTATGGGTCAAGAAGATTACCTAAGAGCTGCTAAACTTCTCATGGAAGCAGAAATGGTAGGTACTCCTCTTGTTACTGCTGCTAGATTGATGTTGCAAGAAAATTTCGATGCAAAACTAAGAGAACACGATGATAGAGCATCTTATATGCGTGACTATGTTGTGTTCAATGGTAAGTATGAAATTACCAAAGACAACAATGATGGTTCTTACTCAAACATTGAATTTGATTTCAAGGTTCCTACTGAAAATAGAAAAACACTAACCGGAAATAGTCGTTGGTGGACTGATGAAAAATATGAAGTAGAAGGTTCTGAATCTAACCCTATCCGAGCTATTGATGAAACATTGCTTTCAATGATGGCTAAAGGTATGAAAAAATCAAATATCGAAATTGAGATTGGTTTCTACACATTGTATCGTTTGGTTAATCATACCAAAGTTAGAGCAGACATTGCATTGTTCTTGAATTCTATGCTTGTTGATAAATCAGTAGAGGAAAGAGTTAACACTACTGCTGGTATGAGCCACGAAGAACTTGTCTCTGCATTGGAACGCAGAATTGGTGTTAAGTTTGTTGTTAGAGACTTCATTACATCTATCCCTGTTATCAATCCTAAGACTGGTAAATTTGAATTCAAAGATATGACTGGTTTCAAAGAAGATGTCCTTGTCTTCAAACCTAAAGGAAATATCGGAGAAATTCACTCTTCAGGTCACTTGACTGTTGGTGGAGATGCTGGTTCTGTTGGTAGTTATGGTATGTATGATGGTGGTCGTATCTTGATGACATACAACTGCAACACAAGAGAAAAAGTCCAAATTTGGGATACCGAAGAAACATCTCTATATGTACTTACTGCTGGTAAGAATATGAGATATTTGACTGTAAAATAAATAAAAAGACGGGAGTATTATGTTACTAATAGAAGATTACCTACAAGTTTTTGATAATTATGTTTTATCTGACAGAACCATAGACAGGGCATTGTTGTCTTATGATATAGAGCGTGGTACTCCTGCTTTTGATGTTTCCGAAAGAGACAGAGACCTTGCAGAAGCTATGGTAATAGAATCTGCTTTATTTTCGATGCGAGGTGGCTCTTATCGCAAACAAATAGGTGATAGGAGCATATCTACATCGGACTTAAAGATTTCTGATGCTGATAGGGCTTTATGGATGAATAAAGTCAAGATGCTAAGGTTAAAATGGGGTGTTGCAACACATGACTTAAATGTTTCAAGAATAGAGGATTATACGATATTATGGTAGATTTTAGTTTCTTTCCGCATACTTGTCATTTGTTTAGAGATTCGTATATTGACCCTATAACCGGGAAAGAATCTCCCTACGAGTATTTTGAGGGGATGTGCTATCTTGAACAATCTTCTGTAAATATGAGTGGTAATAGGTATCGTTTAGAAACTATTGTCCATCTACCTATATACGATGTGGAGATTAAACAAGGAGATGACATAGTTATTAATGATGGTTGTCGTAAACTTTATTCGGGAAAGATTAAACAGGTCTACCCCATTAAAGATAATGATATTGGTGGAATAGATATTGAAGTATATGAGCAGTAATTATGAAAAGATAATGCGACAATTCCGAGAGAAAAGTGGGTTTATCTCTCGTGATATTGCGTTATCTATACTGCGAGAAACCGCCCAAAGTTTAAAAGAATGGGTGATGAATATGGAATATACTTACCAAGACCAAACCTATAACCTAACAGATAGCACAGGATTTGCTATATATGAAAACGGTGTGATGATTGAATTTATAGCACCTCCGGAATTATCTGCGATGACAAGAGTGATAACCTATCGTAGAGAGAAAATCAATATTGATGGTAGGTCTTTATTGAGAGATGCTATCAATAATATGGAAATTGCCTCATTAGGGCAATATGTGCTAGGTGTTTATTCGGCTGCTCCTTATGGTCTATGGGTGGACCAGAGTTTAGGCAGAGGTGGAGACAACAAGAGAGGTAAAGGTTGGTTTTCTACAGACCTAAAAGAATTTGCATTACAAGAATTTGAAAGGATTAAAAATGAGTATATCAATAATAAATAAGGTAGGAGAGGCTTTAGCAAATTATTTGCTAGATTATGGCATAGTTGGCGAGGATGGAGTATGTGATATTTTTACGAATGGAAATACTCCCGCTTCAGATGACTTACCGGAATCATATATTGAAATAGACCCTAATGGGGCTGTTACATCAGAATCTTCTCACGATGGTTTGTTAGAATTTAATCTTTTAC
Source organism: Lachnospiraceae bacterium (assembly GCA_017555455.1). Taxonomy (GTDB): domain Bacteria; phylum Bacillota; class Clostridia; order Lachnospirales; family Lachnospiraceae; genus SFDP01. Next base: position 34,768 of record JAFZGJ010000147.1, on the reverse strand, counting down.
TATCTTTGTATGTGAAGTTATTAGGGTCTGGTTCCACTAATACTATTAGGGAAACCTTCCTATTGGAACTTTTGGAAACCGTTTTCAACGAGACACTTACCATAGAAAAGTTCCATTATTCTCTGAATAAGCGGATGATGGTCTATTCTGGTAAGAGTTTGGTTGATGGATATTCAACAAAAATTATTAATATTAATATAAGAATTTACTAATATGGCTGGAATAACAAAGAAAAAAGTAAGCGAATTTTTCGTAGGTCAAGGTGATATGTTTTATTTTGATGCAGTAACTGATTACGCACAAGCATCCCTTGCTACTCTTGCAAATGGAAAATCATTCGGTAATGTTAAAGAAGGTTCAACCGGATTTACCGGAGAAGATGTTTCTACCGAAGTTATCAGAAACGAACAAGGAACTGCTGTAGTGACCATCCCTACTGCTGGTACATATTCTTGGGAGTTTACTCTTCTTGAATTTGATGCAGAGACATTGAAACTTCTTCTTAAAGGTGTTGAAATTCCTGTTGGAGAAGACACTGTTGAATGGTTTAAATCATCAGGAGCAGCAGCAATTGGTGTTGGAACAACACTTCCTATCGTAGAGGTTCCTGTGGGATTTGCTAATCAAACACTTGACAAAACAATCCTTGCTCCTAAAGGCCAAATCACTTCTACACTTACATTGGAAGATAAGGCTTGGGCAATCAAATGTTCGGTAAATGCTCAGTTCATTAACACTGACAACCTAAAACCTTTGATGATTGTTCCCGGAGCAATTCAATACGCAGAATAATTCTCACTATTAACTAATGGAGGGGGTGGATGAAATTCATACCACCCCTATTTTTTTAACATATACAATGAAAAATATAGCAGATATAAACCAAGCCTTGCAGAGTCTAGAGGATAATGAGAAAAAAGTGTTTCAGTTAGGTAAAAAGAAATACAAAATAGCGAGGCTTTCTAATTGGACTTCGAGGAAGATAAATAGACTAATATTTCAACTACAGAGCAAACGACTGGATAATGAATTAGATATTTTAGGTAGTGATGAGGATAGAAAGTTAATGCCGAAGATTATTTCTTTAGCAATACTTAGAAGACCTTGGAGAATTAAGTTATTTCATTGGTTTTTATGGCGAAAATTGGATAAAAAGTACAATCAGAAAGACTATTTAAATGTGATTAGTATCATAATAGATAATTCTGATATGAATTTTTTTTCAAAGAACTTGGCATCTCTCCACCTAGCTGCGATGATGGAGACAGAGATAACCAAGGTGACTATTACGAATATCGCAGCAAAACTAAAATCGGAGCAAGAAACGACATAATCATAGCATTATATGGGCAAGTCAACTTTTATACTGAGTGGTGCTATTGGCATAGAGATAGTGTAATAAAGCAAACTCTGATGTTAATGGATAAGTCAGGTTTGCGAAAAGGAAAGAAACCACAAGATACACCATCTAAGAAGAATAAGAAGAAATCCAATTTAACGAACAGAGAGAAAGCAATTAATTTAGCGTTGAATACGGGAATCGGATATAGTCAGTATAAGAAAGAAGTTGATGCTATAAATGCTGCTAGGATTAGAAAAAATATAGAAAAATCAGGAACAATTATAAAGGAAGATAATATATGAGCAAAGAATCTTTAGATTTTGGACTAAATCTGGATTTGGATATAGCGGACTTCAAGGAAAAATGGAAAACCTATGAGGGACAAATCCAAAAGACAATAGATAGTAGTGCTTTCAGTATCCGAATAGGAGATGTAAAGGGATTAGAAGCACTTAAAAAGCAGATAAATGAGATTGGAGATGTAAAGATAAAAGTATCTCGCTCTGGATATAATAGAGATGATATAGATTATGAATCTGACTCAATAAAGGCTCTTAAAGCAGAGATAAAAGAGTTAGAAGATGCTTGGGCCTCAATGTCTAGGGAACAGAAGTATTCAGACCAAATGTTCAAGACTCTTACGAATACTGCGTCTGAGTTGGTTAAGAGGTATCAATCATTGCAATCTGAATTGAGAGAGTATGGAGCGACATTGAAGGATATTAGCAAAACCGGAGGTAGTCAATCTTCTTTAGACTCGATGAAACGAGAATTAAAGGATTTGGAGATTGCTTGGGGTGCTATGTCTAAAGAACAGAAGTTCTCTAATGCCAACAATAATGAATTGACTGCATCTGCTCAGGCCCTAGTCAATAGATATAAAGAGGTTGCTGATGAGGTAAGGGATTATGGCCGGAGTTTGAAGGATATATATAAAGAAGAGTCTAAGATGCTATCAGTTGAAGAACAGGCACGAAAATTACTTCTTGAAGAGCAACAAGTAAGGGAAAGAGATGGTGCTTTAATGGCTGAGGCTATCTTGTTGCAAAAGGAAATGACTCAGGCAAGAGATGCGGATTATGCTGCCCTGAAGCGTCAGTTGCAAGCAGAGGCTGAGTTGGCAGACCAACAATATTTTACCAATCTAAGAAGAGATGCTTATCAGGGTATGGGGCAAGAAAGTTTCAGCACTCTTCAGATGAGAGAATACTATAGAGTATTGGAGGAAAGCAGTGCGAAAGCTGCGGAACAAGAGGCAGAATTAGAACAAAACAGGAAGGCAGCTTGGGAGGCAAGTGTCGCTCGTGGAGAAGCAAGATATAGAGAAAGTCAGCGTCTCCAATCAGAGAAACAGAAAGAGATAGAGCAAATTAATGCAGAATACGAAGCCCTGAAGCGTCAGTTGCAAGCAGAGGCTGAGTTGGCAAATAGAAGATTACAAGACTCTAATAATCAAAGATATGCATCTAGACAAAGACAGATTAGTGAAGGTCTGAGAATACAACAAATCCTATCTCAACAAGCAAGAACAATCTCTCAAATTAATGAAAGATTGGCCATCCAAAGGCAGAGATTAAGTCAGGCAACTATTGGCAGTGCTAAGTATAAGAGGATTGAACAAGATATTAAAGCCTTAGAAGATAGATTGAGGAGACTTAATGGGGTTCAAAGGGAAAATACTAATGTAACCAATCAGCAGACACAAGCCTATAGGAGCCAGACTGGTGTTCTGACTGGATTGACTCAGTTTGCCAATGCTTATTTTAGTTTGTTAGGTGCTTATAGACTTGCCTCAAATATAAAAGAGATTACAGCAGAATTTGAGTTGCAGAGAGTGTCATTAAGAGCCTTGACACAAGATGCTTTATTTGCGGACTCTTTATTTGAAAAGATTAAAAAGACTTCTGTTGTATCGCCTTATTCTACTAAGGATTTGGTTACATATACCAAGCAATTGTCGGCATATCGTATCGAAAATGAGGAACTTTATGGGACAATGAATATGTTGGCTGATATATCTGCTGGTCTTGGGGTTGGTATGGATAGACTTATCTTGGCTTTTGGTCAGGTAAAGTCTGCATCGGTATTGAGAGGAACAGAACTAAGACAGTTTACCGAGGCTGGTATTACTCTTGTTGATGAATTGGCTAAGAAATTTTCAGCATTAAGAGGAGAATTCGTATCTACATCCGAAGTATTTGATTTGATTTCTAATAGAGAGGTTCCATTTGCAATGGTGGCAGACATATTCAAAGATATGACATCTGAGGGTGGTCTTTTCTACGAAATGCAACGCAAACAAGCCGAATCTCTGTATGGTGTATTTGAGAATGTTAGAGACAACTTCCAACTTGCTGCTGATGAGATAGGACAGGCTAATCGAGAGCTACTGATGGATATGGGTAAGACTATAAATATTTTTGCTCGCAACCTATATGGATTAAGCCATGTTCTATTACCTCTAATATCTACTATCGGAGTATATCAGATTGGGTTGAAATTGGCCCATAAAAGCACAGACTTACTTACTGCTTCCAATGCTAGGTTGGCCTTAGCAGAAACTGTGTTAGCTAAAAATACTAGGGCTGCAACAGTCGCTAGAAGAAAATCTCTTGTGACATTAAAATCAGCCATTAGAGCAAATAATAAATATGCTATAGCCCTATTAAAAGCCAATACTGCGACAAATGTCTTTACTCGTAGTTTATGGAAACTATGGGCTGCTATGTTGAAGAACCCTATTACTGCTGCTATTGCTGCCTTGACTGCTTTAGGTTCAGTTATTTACGCAGTCGTTAAATATGAGTCTCCTGCAACAAGAATGATGAAAAACATCAAGAAAAGTGTCGATGAAGTTCGTGCTAGTGCCGAATCTTCTGCAAGTGCTTTTGATGGACTGATGACTCGCTTAAAACACGCTAACAAAGGTTCTCAGGAATATGCTAATATTGTGAATGAGATAAATAGTAGGTATGGCGATTTCCTTTCTAATCAATTGAAAGTTTCTGATTCTTATGATAAAATAGCCAATTCTGTTCGTGGTGTTAAAGATGTGTTAATGGAAAAGGCTAGGGCTGATGCTTATAGTGCTGGTATTAACACCATTCAAACTGATTTGACAAATCGCCTGCAAGAACTATATCCGGAAATTGAAAGACGCTTTAAGCCTGTTTTTACTATACCATCTATTTCGGGTGTCTTTGATTCTGTAGAAATTTCAGAGATTATCAGCTCTATGCTGTCAAAAATTAGAGAAAATCCTGAATTGGTTGAAAATAGCATCAAGTTAGGCGAAACTCTGGCTGGTTTAATTAATTCTGCCTTAACTGAAAAAGGTCTTGATATATCTATATCTAGAGAAAATATTAATACAGTTTCATCGGTTCTTCGGTCATTTACCGACTATGGAGAGGCAATATCAAATGCGACACGACAGACAGAACAATTAGATAAAATGGTAGGCTCTTTGTATTCTACAACTTACGCATCAAAGATAGAAGAAATTAATGAAAAGTATGCAAAGTTAGAAGAAAATATCCGTAAGACCACATACGCTGATGACCAAAACGGAATTTCTGTCAAGCGTAATGCGGATTATCTTGACTTAAAAGTCAAGAAATTGGAAGAGATAATTAAGGTTTATAAAGATGCCGGGCAGTTTAATCTTGCTAGACAATATCAAGAAGAGTTGGATAAACTTAAAAATGTCGGCTCAGGTTGGAGGAGTATTGTTGATAACATTATTGCAGGTAATCAGAAGATGCTTAAATTCAATCATAAAGAAGATGAAGGTATCTTTGATTATGTATCTAATCTTGAAAAGAAATACAAGGAATTAAAGCAACAACAGGACCAGATAACTAAAGGGTTGAAAGCAGATGATTCAACTAAAAAGCGTGTTAAAGAAGATATTGAGACATTAGAAAAGTTAGCCAAGGCACTTGGTTATGAGTTCAAGGTAGATGAGAAAGCATCATCTAAAGCGAATAGGACAAAATTGCAAGAACTTCGTGCTGAATTTCAAATGGTGCAGAAGATTTATAAGGAGTATGAAGATTTGAGAAAGATAATGGGTGATGATGCAGCTATTGATGAAATTAAAAAAGCATATCAAGATGTGTTTAAGATTGATTTCTTGGATTCAACCTCATTAAAGGATAGATTAAAAAAGATACTTGACGAAGTAGAAAAATATGCCGGCGAATTAAGTGATGAAGATAAGAATAATCCTCTCTCGTTACTTATTAAAAAAGCTATAGGAGACATAGATATAAATAGTCTTACTACTAAACTGAAAAATGTCTTAGAGAAAATATCTGATGAAATAGATAGAATTGAATTGGGTTCTGATTTCTATGAAAAGATATTGGGTTCTACCGGAAATGTTGATATAGCGACTAAACTCACTATGGATATTACCGGGGTGGATGTTAAAAATGGAAATATTCGTGATTCATTAGCAACACAGTTAACCACCATCTTGAATGACGAAACTGTGACATCTACTGTTGATTTCAACATAGAAGGAAGTATATCCGAAGATGCTATTAAAAATGGTACTCTTTCGATTGATAAAATCCAAGACGCAGTTGAAAAGTTAAAAGAGGCAGGCAAAACAGACATCGCCAAAACCCTTCAAGACTCTTTGAACGCATTCATTGACCATAACAAAGGTTTGATGGAATCGCTGTTTGATTTGATTGATGAATATAGTGATTATGCTACTAAGAAATCCGTTCTAGAGTCGCAGAAAAAATCTGAAGAGAGTATTATTCAAGGATTGGTACAGCCTCCTAAAATGGACCAAAGTGAGTGGGATAATATAATAGAACAGGCTAAAACAGCAATAAATAAAAAATTCGGGGAGGAATTGTTCTCATTAGATTTTGAAGAGTTTAAAAAGAAGTTTGCAAAAGAATTATCTAATTTGGATGTTGTTTCATACGGAGTCCTTGGCAAGATTAAAGAGCAACTTGAAAAATGGCTAGTATCAGATGCGGGAACACAGGCCTCTGAATCTGACTATAAGGCAGTATTAGAACTTATAGAAAAGATAGAAAGTGCTCAGAGTCAAGCAAGTCCCGGACAGATGATGCTTGAACAGATTGGAGAATTTTTTGCTGCTGCCGAAGCCTATAGAAAAGCGAAAGAGGATTACAAAAAATCTCAGACGGATGAGAATAAAAAGGCAATGGAAGAGGCCAATGAAAAGAGGCTTCAAGCGTGGAGAGGAGCAGACAAATCTGTTAATGATTATGCAGATGCTTTGACCGGAGCAATGCAGTCTACGGTTGACTTTGTAGATAATATATTGAGTTTAGCAGAGGCATTTGGTGTCACTTTTGATGATGACACTATGGAAATTATTGATAGTTTCCGAAACGGATTTTCTACTGCTATCACTCTCGTTACTACTCTTACTTCTGTGATGTATGCTTTGACTGCTGCCGGTTATCAAGCACAAGCTGCAATGTGGTGGGTATTAGCAATCGGTGTCGCACTTGGTGGAATATTCGCTCTTGTAGATTATTTTGTAAATAAAGATGTTCGTGAGGCTGAGAAAATCATAGAAGGGGCTGAAAAAGAATTAACAAAATTAAATCGTGCTTATGAGAGACTACAAGAGATTCAAGAAGAATTGGTCGGAAATGATTGGATATATAATCAGAAGAGACAAATAGACAACTTACAAAAGCAAATTAACCAATTCAATGCTCAGTTAGAAGCCGAGAAAAGCAAGGGTAAGAAGGCCGATGAAGATGCTATAGATGATTACACCGATAAGGTCCTTGATGCTCAGAAGGAGATTCGTGAATTAGAGAAGGAGATAATATCTGAGATGACGGGCACTGATTTAACATCTGCTGCCAAAGATTTTGCAGATGCTTGGTTAGACGCTTATTTATCTTTTGACAATACTATGACTGCTTTGAAGGATAGTTTTAAGGATATGATGAATGAGATGGTTAGAAATTCAATGATGGCGAAAATCGTTCAAAACCGATTAAAACCAGTCTTTGATGCTATTGATAATGCTTATTCAGATAGTATCTTGTCTTCAGAGGAGTTGGAAGCTATTTTGAATTTAGGTAATGCAGCCATAGAGTATTTAGATGAGGACTTAACTCATCTTGCAGATATGTTGCAACTAAGAGATAAATTAGGCTCTGGAGAATCTGATTTGACTGGTATTGCCAAAGGTGCGTCACAAGCATCAGAGGAGACTATGCTTACTGTGGCAGGCATTGGCAATTCTCTCTTGTACAATCAAGTTGCGATTAAAAATGATGTATCTGCTATGCGATTGCTATTAGAATCTAAATTTGGCCCGGTAGCAGACATTGCTCCTGAAGATTCACAAGCGAATATTGGTCAGTTGCTCGTTATTCAGCAACAAGCAGTATCACATTTGGATGCTATAAAGAACAATACTGAGCAAAGTGCATTATCTTTGTCGAGAATTGAAGATAAGTTGGATAGCGTTATTACACCTATTGGAACTACTCCGAGAAAGGTTATAGCAACTAAAATACAATAATAACTACTATAAACACAATAGATATGAACAAATTAAGTAATGAGTTATTAAAACTTGCAGTGAGGGCTGGTCTATGTGCAGAACACACTCAGCAATGGAACCGAAATTGGTCTGATGAAGAATTATTAAACTATTACAAGACAAATCCTAATTGGTGTTTAGAAAGAAGATTTCCATCTTTAGACTTAATGCGTAAATATTTCAAAACCCCCTTAGCTAAAAATAAGGGGGTCTATATAGACGATTATGTTACGATGAGGGCCGATGGGTTATGTTATATCTTTAATAATTGCACTGTGGGTGTTATTACAGGAGGAGTCTCTAGATTTTATTTCGGGCTAGGTTCTATAGGTAAGATAATTGTAGAAGATGGTGCTGACTGCGTGATTGATTATTACGATGATAGTCAAATAGAAGTTGAACTTAGAGGCAAAGCAAGATTAACCGTCTATCGTTATGGAAATAAGGATATAAGCATCATAGGTGGTACAAACTATAAAGTTAGGGATAAAAGAAAAAGGGAGCATTAGATGCTCCCCGACTCTATTAAAACCTAAAATCATTTATATGACAACGATGCAAATATATGAACATTATTATTATGAACAAAATATTTTTTACATTTTTATTGGTGCTTCTTTATTCCTCTTGTTGCACCCCTAAGATAATTACTGAGAGCATAGTGGAAACTAAGGTGGATTCGGTCTTTCTTAAAGATACAACAATACTATGGCGAATCAAGGATAGTATTATTCAATCCAAAGTTCCCGATACGGATACATCTTTGTTACGCACCGATATTGCAGAAAGCAAAGCATTTGTTGCTGATGGCACTCTTTATCATACATTGAGGAATAGACATAATGTTTTGGTTCCGGTTAAAACCTTTATTCCTATTACCTATCGGACAAGGTATATTAGTCAAACTAATATTCAAGAAGTCAATGTGTTAACTGAATGGCAGTCTTTTTTGATTGTGATGGGTAAGATATTTGTTGGATTGATAATCATTGTGCTTTTAGTTACCTTTGCAAAAAAGAAATTATTATGAGAGACTGTAGAATCAAGATTAAAATAGATAATGGGGAGTTGATAGACCTAGTGAAACAGTACGACTTTCATCTTCTTGAGTCTCCTGCTCAGATAACACCTCATATCAGAGAGTATGATAAACAATCATATCCGGAGCATAGTGGAGAAGAGATAGATAGACGGACTGTTTACAAACCCTTTGATTACAAAATATCTCTTGGATATTGGGGAAGTGAGGAGTCTGCTAACGAGAACATAAGAGATTTCTTTGATAGTATGTTCTCCAAAAGTGGGGATATTCTTATAGCGAAAGATATAGAATTGTTTAACGAATATAAGAATGTTAAGATGATAGGTATAGCAGAGAAATGGGACGAACAGACATATCGCATTGCAGGGGAGAAAGGGTTGATAACATTTGATTTTGTACTTAGGGTTTCTGACCCTATGACGCTAACTGATATTAAATAGTTATGATAACATTATATAACGAACAAGGATTAAAAATAAGAGATATTTATAGATTTGAATTGGTAGATGCCGATATGGGAGAGAAGACTATATCGGCAGATATTTCTTTTTCGGAGAAACCTAATTTTCACCCGATGTGGTATGTTGAGATGGATGGAGAGAGATTCTATCTGGGAAAACGGAAACCACAGGGCAGAAAAGACACCAACTCTATCAATGTCATATATCCTCTTGTATTTAAATCCCATAGGGAATTATTAAAGGATTTCCCTTTTATGAACTTTGTTGAGTTGGGTTCTAATAATCCTCAGCCTTCTGACTATATTAAATCCTTGTATTGCACCATTACGGAGTTCGTAGATAGATTTAATTTAAATCTACAATATTGGATGCCCGGATGGAAGATGTCATTGTCTCCTGACTTTGTGGATGATGGCACATATTATTCACTATCATTTGACAATGCATCATTATGGGATGTTCTTTTGCATACATACGAAAATACTCAATATAGATGGATAATTAGAGGAAGCAATATATTATTGGGTTATGGTACTGAAGAAATAGAACACATTTTTGAGTATGGAAAGGGTAACGGATTGGTATCTATTGAACGAGTATCTTCCGATGAAAAGATTATTACAAGATTAAGAGGCAAAGGCGGTGATAGGAATCTCCCTGATGATTATTTCCACGATGGAGACCCTGATACCAATTATATATTACAGACAATATATTACAATAAACTACTGCCATTTACATACAGAGAATATGTTAGGGGATATAATAGTGGTGTAGGTAAAGGGACTTATGCGTATAATCAAGGTGTATCTGACAAGACAAATAATAAGCCTATGGCTCCTATAGACTATGTTGTGTCTAATAAAGAATCGGAATGGGGAGTTAAGTATGGTACTATCTCAGATATAGATAATATTTATCCTACGATACAAGGCATAGAAAGAAGTCCTATCGGCAGAGTAGACGAGATAGTTGATATAGAACAAGTGCTTACAGATAGTGATGCTGATATTCAAGAAGAGAATACTAAGCAAGTGATGTTTTCTGTAACTGAGTTCTTAGGAAAGGTTGGGGAAAGATTCCCCGGAGAGACTGCTGTGTCTATATTGGAAGAACATACAGAAACAAGAGAATCTAATATATTTTATGTCACATCAGAATATAACTCTCTACATATCCAAAACTATATTCATCCTTACATATATAAGGATGGGACATCTGAGCCGGTGAAATTATTTCCCGACTCTTCAATCACTGTTCAGAGTAGAGTATCTGTAATAGATTATGATACTAAAGACGATATATATGATGAATGGAATACCGAAGATACGACTCTCAAAAATATTCCTATTGGTAGGTATATTATTAAAGTGGATTATCACATAAAAGGCGAAGTGTCAGATGTTATTCCCTTGAATACTCTTGTTAATCTAAGATTTGAGGCCTTATCATTACTTGCTGAGTATGCCGATGAAAGGTCATCTCTTGGATTCAAGAACACCTTTGATATTTGGATAAAGGATGTATGGAATATTCCTCGCAATGTAAATGAACCAGATGAAAAGTACATCGCAAGGGTGTGGAATCCTCTTCTAACTACTAATGATATGACTGTGATGTTTTCAAGCGGTATGTTGGCAGGAGAGGATTATGAGTTTAGGGTGGTAGGAGTCAATGGAGAAGAAGGTTCTGTTCTTCAGGCTATAAGTATTGATGAAAGCAAAGAATTAAATGGTGTTAAATCCTTTTGGAAACTAAGATTAGAAAAGAGCACTGCTGAGTATGATGCGAGTGGCAAATATCTACCTAACACTATGATACAAGGGAAGCCCGGAGACTTCTTCTTTTTTACCAATATAAAGATGCCTTATGACCCTTATGTTTTTAATGCAGAACAAAGGTTGCAATCTTATTTGGAAAAAGAGTTAGCCTTGAAGGATGATGAGTTCCCTACATTTAGCATATCTCCTAGTAGAATATTCTGTGGAAATTTCCCGGAGCATAATAAAATCATTGCAGGGAATAAGATAAGACTACGACATAGCGAATTAGTCGGGGATAGTTACATTGTCTTAACAATTCAAAGTGTAACCAAAACATATTCCGACAATATCAATCCTAATTGGCAGATAACCATAACAGACAAAGTAGTCGCAACAGGTAATCCTATCACTCTATTGGAAGGACAAGTCAATGTTATCAATGCTCAGGTATATAGCAACAGACAAGCGGTTAAAGATGCTATAAATAGTCTATCTTCTACATTTTTAAGAAAGGATGGAATTTCTGATACATCATTCTCTCCTACACACTTTGAAAAGGGTGTTACCATTAGTTCTGAAGGCATAAAGGATGAGAAATTTAGAGAAGGAGATATTTCCGGACAAGGCTTTGGTGTATATACTGACTCTAATGGTAATAGGGTTATGGAATCAGATATTGTTGTTGCTAGATTAGGCACAAGGTTTAATGAGGTTAAAATTAACCAAGCAACTTATATTGGGGGAAAACAGATATTCTCTGCTGCTGCTATTAATGTTTCTAAAGTGGAAGAATCTGAAGAATATTGGAGATGTTATTTTGACACTAAAAGTGGGTCTGTCTTGAATTTGTTTAAAGTGGGAGATGGTGCTTATTCGCAGAGATTTGGTTCCGACAATAACTCTATCACATATTGGAATAGGGTTATAAATATTGGACCGGATTTCATTGATTTGAGTAAAAGTGATTGTTTAAATAACAGTATTCAACCATCTGAAAATGACACTATTATACAGTTAGGAAGCAATGTTGATGCTTATAGGCAATCTGCTATTATGATAGATGTTGTTCGTAGCGATGGTGGACTTATGACTTGGTATGATAATATTACCGGGTTTACCTTGTCGGATACAACAAGTATAAATATCGGAAGATTAGACAATAAGACTTGGTTGCAAGTTTATGGAAATGCGTTTATTGGGACTCCTTCCAATAGCCAGTATATTTGGTTAGAAGATGGACAGTTGAAAATAAAAGCCAACTTAGAAATAGAGTCAAGCATTGGGGATGTTGAGTTAGGAGATATTGCTAATTTAAGTTACTTAGGAAAAGCTCTCAAAGAAAACACCAGTGTAATGGGTGGTCTGATTCAAACATCGCTACTTTCTCTTGGATATACTGAAGATGATATATTTAGGATAATGTCCGGCACAAATGGTATTTTTGACGCAGAAAAGAATGGTGGTGGTATTGCCTCTTGGTGGGGTGGGGATATGTTAGACAAGATGGATTATTATCAATGGACTCCTGTGGGATGGGCTATTAAGGAAGGTGCTCTTATTCCTAAGAATATAGCAAAAGGTTTGATTCGTTTCGATGGAACGGGTTATTTGGCTGATGGTGCTATATGGTGGGACAAGAATGGAGAAATCCACGCAGACCCAACTGCATTGCTATTATCATTTGACCCGGTAGTAGGAGATGAAACCATTGCTGCAACTATCGTTAATTTAAGAAAAGATGTTCTTGAACTCCAAGACCATTTCACCAAGAAGAATGTAGGTACTATTGAAAATCCAGAGTACATCTTGGAAACAGAATATTCATTATCTTCTAAAAAAGAGGTAACATCATATTCTTCATCATCAAAGATGCTTAAAAATATTCAGCCCAAAAATGGGTCATACTCTCAAAAATTATTAAGCATAGGGGATGTCGTTGATTATCAGTATAACGATATTCTTCCAAGAGATAAGGAAATACATACGGGATTGATTTACGAGAATGTCAAAGATGTTATTCCATTGATGTGCGGGGAGAAAGATGGGTATGGGGCTTTGAATTACATTTCTCCGGAGTATATTAACCTAATAGCAGGAGCGACACAAGAGAATACCAATGCTATACTTTCATTAATCAAAAAACTTGCTTATCTTTGTGATAAATTAGGTTTAGAGAATGAAATTAGGACTTAACGATATTAGTATTTCAGATGTAAGGAGTGTGCTAGGTACAGACACCTATAAGGTTTCTGAACTATGCACACATCCTAATATCAATAAGTATTCAGAACGAAAACCTATAAATTATCCCAAAACATCTGGACTGACTCCTACTGAGTTTAAAGGACATATCTCTGATATTGTAAATGGTATAGCATACGGACTTCAAGTAGGTGTTGGTGGTAGTGAAAATATGCTTGATTTACATAGTGCGAATTGGGAATATAAAGGCAAACCTGTAAACAACTTTCGATTGGGCGATTTCAGAGGATATAATTCATTAGCTAAGATAAATATTAACGGGTATGTAAACATATCTGATAATACTATATTTTCAGATATGACCAATCCCATATCTTGCAGTATAATATATTCTGATAACGCTATCAACGATGGAGTGAGAATACAAGATATTTTAGATGCTCTTAGCGGTTCCCTATTTGACATTGGAGACTATTATCCTTGTGTGATTATAGACAATTGGATTCGTGTTATGGTTAATTCTCAAACTGATTCTATCACTAGAATAAAAGTTGGAGACACACTATATCAACGCTTTTATGTTCCTGACATACCATCAGCACTGCATAGTAAGGATAATGTAACAGTTACTTTTTTCTTGGTTAAGAATATTTATAGAGAAGGATTGTACGATTATAGAGATTGGTATCTCGTACAAGAAGATGTCGTTTCAGGAGAGTCTGCATATACCATACCGGAAATGGTAGGGTTGAATTTTCAAATCGCATCTTCAGAACTTCAAGGTATATCTAAAATCAGACTTACTGGTGTATCTTATATTTCAACGCAAAATAATTTGTCTGTTAGTTTTGAATGGGTTGATAATCGCCCAACCAAACTTACATATTATCGATTTGATGTTCAGATGGCAGGGATTAGAGTTTCTAAAACCATATCTATTAGCGGAGGAATAGTCCCTATCCCTACTTTTTCACTTGATGAATTTGGAATTATTGGTGGAACTAATACTCAGTACGATGTGCGAGCTTCTGTATATGGTTCGTTAGATAATAATGATTTTAAATATATAGATTCAATAACCACTAAACTGACAATTTGATATGAGTTGGAATGATATTATACCTGTTTTAAGTCTTTTATTCTCCGGAGGATTGTTTGCTCTGGTCTCTATTCGTGAGAAAAAGAGACAAGAAACAGAGAAAACAAAACAAGCACAAGAACAAACCAAACAAGACTCTCTGGAGACAAGTATGAAGAATTTTGAGCATCTTAAAGAGAGAGTTGAGTTTGCCGAAGGTAATATTCACACTTTGCACGAAAGAATGTTTGAAATGCAAAATACTATTAACGACCTAACACCTCGTGTATTATTTGCAGAGAACAGAATATGCTTAAAAGTAGAATGTACTGAGAGAGAGCCGGCTATTGGCCATTTTAAACCTAAAAAATGCAAGAACGATGTATAAGCCTAAATATTTCAAATTATACGAACTTCTACCTCCCGAAATATACAAGAATGAATATGAGGGATGGAAATTGTTAGATGAGAGACTACTAGAGACCATAGATGTAGTAAGAGAAATAATCGGTAAACCTTTGATTTGTAATACTTGGTATCAAGGTGGAGATAGAGTAGCTAGTGGTTTTCGCAGTGCTAACTGCAAGGTAGGAGCCGAAATGTCTCAACACAGACTAGGAAGAGCAGCAGATTTGGTTTGTGCTTATATGTCTGCATCAGAAATGCGAGATGTGATAAAAGAACATCAGGACAAACTACCTTATAAAGTTAGGATAGAAGATGGAGTAACTTGGCTACATATCGATGTTAAAAATAGGAACGATGTTAATAAAATTCAATTATTTTAACAATGGAAAGTATTAGAATAGGGAATGATGTAGAAGTGCTTTGGGCTATCTATGTTGGAGATGGTCTAAACGAATCTCCATATAATCTTAGCGGAAAAGATATTACCCTGTACCTGAGAACAGGTGTGAATAGCAAAATAGTTATAGATGATTATACTGTTAATGACCACATTATTTCTTGGATTTTTAAAGGGAAAAAACAGACAAAATTAGGAACATATACACTTACCCTTGTAGAAAACGAGGGAAGAGATGGTATGCACACTATTGATGAATGTAAATTTCTGAAGTTAGTCCCGGAAAGTTGTATGGCTACTTGCGGATGCAATGACGATAATGATAATGTCCGAATAACCACATTGAAGTTAAGGACTAAAATGTCAGTAGCATATCCCGGTAATGCAGAGACATCTATAACTGTAGACGATAGACTATCTTTGACTTCAACTAACCCTGTGCAAAACAGAGTAGTGACTGAAGCTATCAATGCTAACGCATCGGATATTGATGCTATTGAAAAAACCATAGGTAGCATTACCAGTGATTTTGAAGAATTGACACAAAAAGTAGATTCTATTGAAAAAGGAGGATTTACTTGGACAGATGTTTCATAAGAAACCTATATTAACTTTTAAAACAATTTAATAATTATGCAGAATTTCTTTAGAGGACCGTTGGCTTCCTATGTTCAAGCCACACATGGCGAAGGTATTTACTTCGCAACTGATAAAGGAATTATCCTAATGGGCGGTAAGCAATATATCGGTCCATTGGCTAATTCTACTGCTGTAGCGAATATCGAATTATCTGAGGATAGTTCTAAGTTCGTCATCACATTCTTGGATGGCACTTCGGATGAAATCGAGGTGGCAAAAGCCGAGTACGAATCTAACATTGAAGACAAGACTCTTACAATGCCTAATGCTGTCGGTGGTCTTGCAAAAGGTACAAAGGTATCAGACCTAGAAGGTAAAACTTTCAATGAGATGTTCGATGACTTGTTGTTCCCAACAGTCAATCCTACATTCACTGCTCCTACAGCAAGTATTGCATTGAAAGACTATGCAGCAACCGTAGAAGCTGGTTCAACTGCTCCAACTAGTGCGAACTTTACCGTAGGTTACAATGCTGGTGCTATCAACCTTAACGGAGTTAAACAAGCAAATCGTGGTGGTGCTCACGATACCGAAAACTCATTTATCTACTATGGTTCAAGTGCTGACAACACAACTCTTCCTACTACCGTAGCTTTGGGCAATACTTCATACAAGTATCGTGCTGCTTACGCAGAAGGACCACAACCAAAAACCAACAAAAACGGCAACTACAGCACTCCTCTTGCAGCAGGAACAGTTGATTCAAGTGCTGTTTCAGTTAATGGTACTTATCCCTGGTTTGCGTCTACCGTCTCTACAGGAGTGGCTAAACAATCTCTTGTTGCTTGGAACACTACAGCCGGTGCAATGAGCACAGGAAACTTTGCTCTTCAACCTTCTGGTACAACTCCACAAATTTTCAAATTGCCTCGCAAACTCGCTACTCTTCAAATGTTGAACACCGTTTCTAACCAAATGGAAACAATCGGTACAACTGAGTACACCGAGACTACCGAGACAATTAATATTAACGGAACAGATGTAACTTACTATGTGTACACCTACAATGGTTCTACTCGTGGTTCAGTTACTCTTTTGGCTAAATTTTAATGATAAGGAGGGATAATATTATGGCAGACAGAAATAAAGGAACATTCGCTTTTAGTGCGAATTTTGAGGTAAAAATGCAAGCCCTTCTTGATCCAAGAGGAGGCGTAACAAATAAATCAGAACTTATAAATAAAGAAACTTTTCCGTATGATGGTGATACCATTTATATGAAGGAAGGTATGATGGTAACCGTATCGAGTGAACAATCTGTATATATGCTTGTAAGTCTTGAGAATATCTTGGCTTCAGACTATTCGGGCTGGAAACGCATTGATGCCGGTGCTGCTGAACAAGTAGAAGTAGTAGATAACCTAACCTCAACAAGTGCTACAAGTGCATTGTCAGCAAATCAAGGTAAGGTATTGATGGGATACATTGATGCTCTTCATGGAAAAGTTTCATCTATCTACACTCCTAAAGGAAGCAAAGCATTTGCTGAATTGCCGACTGAAGGTAACAATATCGGAGATGTATATAACATTACCGATGCTTTCACTCTTGATGGCAAACCTTATCCCGCAGGAACCAATGTTGCGTGGACAGGAACAGCTTGGGATGCTCTTGGTGGATGGGTGGATTTCTCAAACTATTACACCAAAGAAGAGGTTAATGGAATTGAATCAAATTTGAGAAGTTATGTTGGCGAACAAGTCCAATCAGTTGTTGGCGAACTTAACACAACCAATCAAAACCTAAATACTCTATCGGGAAAAGTATCTGCTAACGAAGGCAAACTATCATCTCTTGAAGCAACCGTAGGTACAATTAACCTAACCTTGACAGGAAATCCTGAAGTAGAGGGTGATGGTGGTGTTATCGGAAGATTGGAGGCGGCTGAAACCGCAAATACCGAGCAGAACACTCGTTTGACCAACTTGGAAAAATTGGTTAGTGGTGGCGAAGCGGGAGAAGGTGGAACAACTCTATTGGAGATGGTGAACACCAACACTGCAAACATTGCTACATTGACTGAGGCACATAATCAAACTGTGCAACGAGTTCAAATCCTTATGGGTAATGCAGAAACCGCAGGCTCTGTTGATTACAAGATTGCTCAGGCTTTCAAATGGGTGGATGTTGAATAAAAACTCATACTTAACCGACTGCCTATCTTCAAGGTGGGCAGTCAATTTTTAAACTTAATTAAGGACAAATATTATGGCAGAAACAACTGTAAACAAACATTTCATTAAATATTCAGGAACAAAGGCACAATTTATTGCTGCCGGTCATCCTGCTACATACGAAGATAAAATTGTATTCATTAAAGGTGGTGCTAACGGAACAGGTGAATGTATCTATACCAGAGGTATGTACTTCGCTAACTTCAACGAACTTATTACTGCTTATGTAGCAGGAATGAATTTCTTGAAAGGTGTAACTGTTGATGGTACTTCTTATAATGCAGCTGCTGGTGGCGGATATGTAGCATTTGAAGCAACAGACCCTGCAACAGTAGGTGTTAATGTTAATCAAGGTAAAATTACCATTGGTCTTACCACTACCTTCTTGAACAATATCACAAATCTTGGTACTGAAATCACCAACATTAAGAGAGACTATGCTACCACTTCAGCAATGAATACTGCTATTGGTAATGCTAAGACTGAGTTGATTGGTAGTTCTTCAGATGCTTCTACTGCTAATACTATTGGTGGTGCTAAGAAGTATGCTGATGAAGCAGGTAGTGGTGCTTTGGATAGCGCAAAATCTTATGCTGACACTAAGAAATCAGAAGTGGTTGGTGCTAATACTGATGAAGCTGATGATGATACTATTTATGGAGCTAAAGCATTTGCACAAGGAAAGGTCAATGACATTGCTTCAACATTGATTGGTGTAACAACAGACGCATCTGATAAATCAACAATCTTTGGTGCTAAAAACTTCGCTACTTCTAAAGCTAATACTGCTGAATCCAATGCAAAAGGTTATGCTGATACCAAGAAATCAGAAGTGATTGGTAGCTCCTCAGATAAGTCTACTGATAACACCATTTATGGTGCTAAGGCTTATGCTGATGCTAAAGTAGCAGAAGTTAATGGTGTTGCTGGTGGTATTGATACAAGATTGAAAGCCGTAGAAGGTGATGTTACTACTATTAAAGGTGATTATCTTAAATCAACTGATAAAACTGAACTTACAGGTCTTATCAATACTGAGAAAGGTAGAGTTGACATTTTGGTTGGTAGTGATACAGGAAAATCAGCAAGAGCTATTGTACAAGATGAGGTTGCAAAACAACTTACTTCAGAGAACATTAGTGACTCATTCGACACATTGAAAGAGATTGCTGAATGGTTATCATCACATCCAGATGATGTAACAGCAATGAATGATGCAATTGAAGCTAATGCTGATGCTATTGAGGTATTGAATGGTGCTGACACAGTAGAAGGCTCTGTTGCTAAGACTGTGAAAGATGCTGTTAATACTGTCAGAGGTTGGGTGTCTGATGGATATGCTACTAAGGACCAAGTAAATGCTAAATATAGCAAACCTTCAACTGGTATTCCTGAGACTGATTTGGCAAGTGATGTTCAAACATCTTTGGGTAAAGCTGATTCTGCTTATCAAAAACCTTCAGCAGGTATTCCTAAAACTGATTTAGTAGAGGGTGTTCAAACCTCATTAGGTAAAGCCGATACTGCTGTTCAAAGTGTTGTGTCAGGTAGTGCTAACGGTACAATTAGTGTTGATGGTACTGATGTAGCAGTTAAAGGTCTTGGTAGTGCTGCTTATACTGCTTCAACTGCTTATGCTACTTCAACACAAGGAGGTTATGCTAATTCTGCTTTGCAAAGTGTTAGTGCTGGAGATTACATTACTGTAGGTACTAAGAGTGGTAACAATGGTGCTAAAGCTCAAACTGTTACTGCTAAGGTTACTACCATTGAAAGTGCAACTGCTTTGAAGCAAGGTTTTGCAGATGCTTTTGATGCTAAGAGACAAATCGAAGGTGCAGTTTCAACAGCACAAGGTTATGCAAATACCGCAGAATCTAACGCAAAATCATACGCTGATTCTCAATGGGAATGGCTTGATTTGGACTAAAATAAATACAAAGGGGAGCAATCAAACTCCCCTTTTAACCTTTTAAAATAGATGTTAAAATGGCAATAACAAATAAGTTAATAACATTCAATAAGTTAACGAGTTTTGAGACTCAGTTGGCTAATGGAAATATTCTTGACACAAGTATTGTGTTTATCAAGGATGCCAAGAAGATATGGACCAAAGGTACATATTTTGACTGTAGTGGGGGTGGAGCAAGTAATATTGCAGTTTATGAAACGACTGATGTTTTTTGGGAGGATGAGAGTGTTCTTACACCAAATTGGGATTTAGCACAAATCATTCATAACAACAATATATCAACTATTGTTTTAAAAGAAGTTGAAAGGGGAGACCCTGACCAACTTTTGCATTGTTTGGTTTTCAATTTAGTTGATTATGTAAATTCTTCTTCTGTAAGTAGAAAATATGTAGCGAATGGTAGCGGGTGTTATTTTGAATTTATAGCAAATAATAATGGCATTGATTTAACTATTCATAGATACGACCTCGCCCTAAAATCCGACATTCCGAATACTGATAATTTCTTGCAATACTTAGACCCTACCTTAAAAACCATAACCGCAAATGGTTTATTAGGAGATGATGATATGATTTATGCTTTGCCTAATTCAAGCATAATTGAGTCTGAAGATTATGATAAGATTCTTGCCACAAGGGATGAGATAGGTTATACCACAGAGTTTTCGGTAGCAGATATTGAAGCAGTATATGGCAGAGGTATTACTAAACCAATCAATGTACAAGGTCTTATATCTGCTATAGAAGCAAATAAACCAATCATTATACCGACTAACATAACTGATGCAAGTAATGTTGGTGGAAATGCTGTAACAATGGCAAAAATGGAAAATGATGGTTTCATCTATCTCAATGTGATTGTTCCTTATCTTGATGGTGTACATAAAGAATACTTCATTCAAATTAAAATAACTACTGCTCAGTTGATAAAGTCTGGTTCTAATGGTTCTATTACTCTTAAAGAACTTGTGGCTAAAACTGATTTGAAAACTATCAACGGAGAGTCTATTCTTGGTAGTGGGGATATTGCTGTTGGTGGAAAAGAAATAGTTGAAGTGCCTGTAATAACAGGCTCAATTATATTTTTGGAAAATGAGTACAGACCTTCTTTTGAACCTAATAAGATATACTATGCGACAACTCCGATAATAGAGAGTGTAAGTATTATTTCAGTTATTCCGCCAACAGAAGATGTTGGAGAATACTCGTTACATTTTTATTGTAATAAAAGCGAATATAGTAATCCTCTGTTCTTTGAAGTCCCTTCTAATTGGTTATGGACGAATGGAGAAACACCAAGTTTAGAACCGAATACTCATTATGAACTTTCAGTTGTTGCAACCAAACTTGGAACTGATTACATTTACAAAGCAGTCCTAACCCCATTTAAATCAGTATAGTTATGAATAGAAGAAGAGCATTATTAGCAAGTGCAAGTGGTGGAGGTGGTGGTATTGATATTAATAACTACCTCACTATTGTAGCATTAGTAGATGGTTTGACTGCATCATTATCAACCAATGCTTGTGAGTATTGTGTTGATGGAGATGGTGATTGGAAAACATTAGCCGCTGCAACTAACACAGAAGCAATTAATACAGGACAAACATTATCTTTTAGAGGGAATTTAACACCTGATGAGTTTAACGGCATAGGTACATTCGTCATATCTAAAAACTGCAATTTGGAAGGAAATTGCATGTCTATGTTGTTTGGAGATGATGCTTCATCTAATACAAGTTTAAGCGGTAAGGAATATGCTTTTAGTAGCTTGTTTTCGAGTTGTTCAACAATAAAAAGTGTATCAAGTGGATTTTTGCCTGCTACGACACTTGCTAAGTACTGCTATGATAGTATGTTCTTTGGTTGCACCAGTCTAACTCAAGCACCAACATTACCTGCTACAACATTGACAAGCAATTGCTACAAATGTATGTTCTATCGTTGCTCTAATCTAAACTATATCAAAGCAATGTTTACAACAACACCTTCATCTTCATATACATATAAATGGGTGGATGGTGTAGCAAGTATAGGTAAATTCATAAAGAACGGCAAGGCAATTTGGAATGTAACAGGAGTAAACGGTATTCCATCAGGTTGGTCAATTCAATCAGCAGCACAATAATTTAAAAATAATAAATATGAGCACATTATATATCAAAGACGGACAAATAAAGACACGCAGTCAAATAGTGATTAAATCACAAAGGACAATCAAAGACAAGGATGGTAATGAGAAAGTAGTAGGAACAAACACATTCTTTCCTTCCGAAGAACTAATCCTTGCAAATGGTTGGGAAAAATATGAAATGCCTCAACCCACAGAAGAAGAATTATTCCAAAGAGAAAAACAACATAAATTGAATGAAATTCGAGATTATGACTCTTCACGAGAAGTAAACAATTTCTACATTGGAGAACATGGATTGTGGTTAGATAAACTAAAAAGAACAGGACTTATACTAAGATTTAATTCAGAACTTGCTGCTAAACATGAAATAACTACTCTATGGCATGAGGATATGAAATTCACTCTTCCTATCAATGATGCTATTGCTATGTTGTATGCTCTAGAACTTTATGCAAGTGCTTGTTATGACAACACACAAAGGCATATCGCAAATGTCAATTCTCTTACCACAATAGAGGAAATTCAAGTATACGATTATCGCAGTGGATATCCTGAAATGCTAAGGTTTAAAATCTAAAACAAGATAAAAGGGGATGTATATGTTGGGAATGAGACGGAGAAGTTAAAAAGGGAACTCCAACTTAAAACAGATAGTCTAAAGATGAAAAAAGATGAGTTAAGGTCTACAAGGGATAGTCTTCGTAAACTACAAGCCGAGAACGATAGTTTGAAACAAGTAATTAAGATTCGTATTAATAGAAATTAAGATTCGTATAAAAAAATGAGAAAGAAAGTAGCGTATGTATATTTGCCAATTGTTGCAATGTTCCCGGTGTTATTAGGAATATATCAGGTAATACACTTCTTTGATTGGCTGTTAGATTTGAACATAGATTTTTCATTATTCTTCGCACTGACAGTATATGCCCCATTCTTGCTGATATTATCATTCATTATCTCATTATATGAGAAATTCTGTATATATCACAGGATGTGCATTATATCAGTATTATATACTTCCAATTCTTACTTGTTACTTGATATTTTCCCTAATATTTTCGTTTACAATATAGTCAATATCATAGTAATATTTATTACCTTTGTCGGCATAATGGGTTGTTTAATCCATTTTCATTACCAAATTAAAGACTTTATAAGATATGTCAGAACAAAACGATAGGTCTCGTACATTAATTAGAGAACTATACCAATTATCAGAAGCAGGCGTATTTGACAATATAGATGCAGAGACTGCTGAAACCGCTTGTGAAACTATCACTTCACTATTAAATCCAACAATTAACTACAAACAAGCGTCAAAACTCTTTAATAAAAGCGAGGAGACAATTAGAACTAATGTCTCTCGTAAACTACCTAATCGAAAGAAGATAAACTTTTCTCAGACATTCTTCAAATACAAGGACTTAAAGAAGATATTGAAGTAATTACACCTAAACACTTACGGCTCAGTTATTTGATATTAAAATGTAACATTTTAGTTTGGCACTCTAATTGTAGAGTATCTTCGTAGTGTTGCAACAAGGACAAAAGTGCATCCTTAATCGCACTAAAAAACTTTTTTAATATTGATTAACTATGTCAGACAAAACTTATGTTTTTGACTCCGGAGCAGGAAATTTAAGTGCTATGCTCCCTTCTCTTCTCCAAAGCAGAGGTATTGACCCTGCTTACCTTATGGGTATGATGAATAATGGTAATGGTGGTTTCGGATTCGGTAATAACGGATGGAACGATATTATTGCCCTTATCGTAGTAGCTGCTATCTTTGGTAATGGCAACTTTGGTTTCGGCAATAATGGAAATAACCAAAGCTCTCAGTACCTATCTTCTCTTCTTGAACGCAATGGTGTAGACATCGCAGCCCTTGCATCAAGTGTAAACTGCTCTTCAGACCGTATCAGAGATGCTATCGGTAATGTGTCTACTCAAATCTCAAACTTGGCGGGACAAAATGGTCTTTCATTCCAGCAAGTAATTAACTCTATTCAGGCAGGTAACTCTTCTCTTGCTACTCAAATTTGTAACTGTTGTTGCGATATTAAAGGAGCAGTTCAAGAGTCTAATTATCTAACTGAAAGAGGATTCTGTAACACTAATCAGATACTCACTAAAGGTTTCTCAGATATAGGATATGCTTTTAAAGACCAAACCTGTAATCTTGAAAAAGCCGGTAGTGCTAACACAGCATCCATTATAGCAAAACTTGATGCTATTGAGGATAGTCGCAAAGACCGAGAATTAGCAGAAAAAGATAGGATTATTGCAACCCTTACAGCTCGTTCAGAGCGTCAAGCAGAACTGCAACCCATCTACTCGGCCCTTCAAGAAATTCAATGTAATCAACCTCCCGTTAAGAAAATCAGTTGTCCTGAACAGTATATACAACTAAATACCGGACTCAATGCTACTTACGGATTGATTCCTACTTATTGTGGATACAATGGTTTCGGAACTTTTGGTGGTTGGAATAACGGGAACCTTTGGGGCTAATTGAAGGAGGTGTGTTATGTCTACTGTACTACCATTTAGAATCAATACCAACATTAATGGTATCCCCGCTATTTCTAGTCAGTCGGTTACTGTAAACACTGCGGGAGACCGAGTGTCATTTGACTTCTTGAACCATCGTACAACAGGTGGTCCATTCAGAGGTTGGATAACAGTTAGACTAGCTCAGAATGTGCCGACAGGAACTGCTACTACCGCAGAGTTGTTCTTTACTTCAGAAGGTGGAAATGCTACCCCTGTGTATGGATACGACAATGAACCGGCAACAGTGGCAAACCTAAGAGGCAGTGGAATATACCTATTTTGGTATGAAGGTAACACCAACTACTTACAATTAGTTACAGGTAATTTTATTTAACGATTAACATTTATTAACATGGCTTTTCAGAATTTAAGACCGAACAATCAAATATACATTTTGCACAAGGATAATAAGCCTTTCCTAGAAAAAGGTACAGTTATTAATGTGTCAATGCCTACTTCTAAATATCCTATTCCTCATCAATTCGGACAGGCTCCGGAAATGGTCGTGGATTTATTGGTAAAAGTAGGAGAGCAGAATGTAACTTATCAGAAATTACCAGCGAACCAAGAGATTGCGGATTTCGGCAATTCCGGTGGTATGCAAGTGATTTCTATGAGTAGAGATGCTATGAACGCAGAGATAATGTCGATGAAACAAAAGAGTATTGATATTATCAATAGCGTAAGTTATCATCAAAACATAATCAGTGGATGTGATAATATCTTGCAAGATTTGAATCCGGAGTTTGCTGAAAAACAGCAACAACAAGCGGAGATTAATAGTTTGAAAGAGCAATTATTGGTTATGCACAAAAGTATGACTGATTTAGCGTCTTTGATTGCGGACTTAAAGGCTGAAAAGCGTATTAAAAAAGATTGATTATGAGAATGTGGGAAATTAAAGAGAACTATGGCTATGGTCATAGGGATGAAGTAGAAGAAGCATATCAACAAGGATGCGAAGATGGATACCGTAAAGCAATGTCCGAAATGGGTCATAGAGATAGTGGCTATGGTATGCGTGGAGGTTATGGTATGCGTGAAAACTATGATGATATGGGTGAACGCAGACGAAGAGACTCTCGTGGCAGATATATGTAAAACTTGAGATGGGGTGGGAGACCACCCCTCTTTTAAAATTGTTAGATTATGTGTAGACAAAGACTTGATGCAAGAGATAGATTCCCGTCAGGCATGGAAGATTATCTATCCGCTTATGGATGGCATTTTAACAAAAAAATGGCAGAATGGGCCGTCTCTAATATGAGGAAAAAGGCAGATGCAAATAGTGACAAATTAGTCAAAATGCAGATGACTACCAAAGAGCAATTAGACGAACTAATGAAAAAGCATAATATCATTATTGAGGACATTAACGGATATGACGCTATGTACTTATACAATATGATTAAAGCTGATTATTTCGGTTCATCTATAGTCGATGAACAACATGCTCTATTGCATATTAAAGACATTATTGGAGACCCGGATGGATATGAATCAAAAGCGTTCTCGCATTTTTATGCGGATTGTATATCTATGGGGATTCCTATCATTTGGGAAGATATGATTTAGATATGACAAAGGCTACGATACATCTCAGAGACTATGGATGGATAGTGTATTGTTTCTTTAATACGAAACCATACGATTCTGACACTATTTTAGGCTATTTAAGGAGCTTTGGATGCAAAGGCGATGACTTTGTTAGTGCAAAAAGAAATCTTGAAAATGGTCGCAAAAACGAGGGATTAACATATTCTAATTATGAAAGGAGAGTGAGTGTGTTGGTTGTGGGAGAAGTATCTTCTCTTGACGAGTTGATGAACTCTAGTGCTCACGAGATAGACCACTTATCAAAACACATAGCACAAGCATCCGGAATTGACCTAATGTCAGAAGAAGCATCATACATAGTGGGTGATATAACCCAAAAATTATACACAGTGCTTGAAGATAGGGGAGCCTAATGACTCCCCTTTTCTCTACAGTTTGGTTAACGAACTTATCTTGAACTTAACCTTGGATTTGGGTGGAATTACTACCGGTTCCCCTTTTGATATGTTACGACCTATCTTTTGTTTGGTAGTAACAACCTTAAATGAACCAAAACCCCTTATTTCAAGGTTATCTTTTCGTTTAAAACAACTTGAAATTTCATCTAATGTAGATTCAATGATTGTTCTTACTGTTACTAAATCTAAATCTGTGTCATGTGACACTCTTGTAATCAATTCTTCTTTATTCATAATTTATCCAACTAAAATGTTTATACTCTGAAAGGAAATCATTTTCCAATGCGTATGCTTGTTTCTCAAATGATATTGCGTGATATGCTTTACTGTGATTTTTAAGTTTCAAGTAGTGAACAAGGTATTCTACACCATACCAGATGTAATATGCAACTGCTGAAAGAAGCACTCCACCTGCTGCCCACCAAAGGGGATAAAAATCACATGCACCGGCAATTGTTGTGGCAAGAATAGTCAACATCAGACATACTGAAAATATATCCTTGTACTGTCGGGTGTGCCACCATTCATGATTGATACATACATCATCCAACTTTGAGTATCGTGTGAAAACCATCCCAAAGAGCATTATTGCTGAATAGCTCTTGGGTAAAAACCACCTTGCTATGAGGCTGTCGTGAAAAATTATAATGTGTCTCATTTCGTGAATCTTCCTTTTTTATCCCTCTTGGGGAGTTGTTTTTTAATGTTGTTAAAATCCCTTGCTAAAAGGGCAAGTGCTGCTAATAGCACTAAATTAATTATCGCCAAGATTGTTATTGCTGGTATCATATTCTATACTTAAAAATATTTCAGTTAAAAATGATGAGAATGTACAAACAAATTTCTCATTATTGTTTAAATCATCTTCGCCCATTGTGCCTAATATTGCGTGAACAGTTTCGTGAAAGAAAGAGTTTATTTGACAAGTTTCGGAAATTGGTGTATTCCTGTCATACTTCTCCGCAACCTCTATTACTCCCTCTGCTAATCTACATTGTCCTAAGTAGTTTCTATCAAGTCTTTCTACCTTTCTAACTTCAATGGTCTGACCACCTACTTTAATTCTTACTGGTATTTTCATATCTTCATTTATTCGTAGTTACATTTAATTGATGCGTATATGCTTGTTCCTGATTTTAGAAAGTATGAGCCATTGCCTTGATAGTGCTTGCATTTCCTACATTCTAAATGCGACACATATATAGGATGTCCTATCTCATCTTTCTTTCCATACGGGCAGATTGTCTGCAATCCGTTACATTCGTGGTATCTTATTTCATTCATAGTTTTATATTTTCTTCTACCCATTTAAAGAAACTATCAGCAAGTGTTTCTACTTGTTTAATTTCTATACAAGGTAAATGAAGGTCTATTCTTTCATTTACTGTTCTACTTACCATTATTTCAGTAGAAAATGAGAAAGGATATTTACTTCCATATCTTGATAAATCCCACAGATGATAAACTATCTGATAGTTACTTCTATCTTCTTCATACTTGCTTTTCCCAAATGCTTTATAAAAGGTTTTATCAGAGGTTTTATGTGAAGGATATTCTTTGTATCTATTCTTTTCTAATTGTACAATAAATTCAATTACTTCTTCTTTATTCATTGTTCATTGCTTTTTTAAATGCTTCAATAAAATCTTTCTTGTTATAAAAAACCATTGGTCTACCATCTTCTGTTTTAAATCCATCAAGATGATTTTCCAACCAAATGACTGCATCTTCTACTGCCATTTTATAACCTTCTTTAAATTCGCCTAATGTCATATTTTACAAATTCTTACAAAATGTTCATCAAAACAACTTATATTATCCCAATAATGATTAGTTTCTCCTCTTTCATTGGTAATGCAAGAATCTTGTTGTGATACATATATTTTTCCTTTTATATATACTTTTTCACCATCATCTTCCATCTCTACTGTTTTAGTACATAAGAATGTATCTCCTTTATATATTTTTACATCTTCTGTTACAGAGATTTTCCATCTATTTTCTTCATCTTGATTCAAATCACTATTAATAAGCTCTTGCAAGTATGAAGTTCCTAAGATAAAAGAATCTCTATCTGGCATTTCTATTTCTACTATATATCTATATTTCTTTGTTTGTGTTGTCATAACTACTCATTATTCAAAATCATTAATATCAATATATCCGTATTCTTCCATTCGCTCTATTGCTTCTTCTATTGTCATCCAATGATATTTATATGTTAAGCCACATTTCAAACCTCCATCAAAAGATACTCTTGGGTATTCATTATTTCTAAAACCTTTGAAAACAAGTGTGTATTGAAGTTTGGTTTTTGCACCTAATAAATCTGATATTTCATTCAATACATTTTGATATGCTATTCTTGGTGTCATTTCTTTTCCTCCATTGTATCTCTATCTGTTACATCTTTAATATCTGCCAAATCACACATAAAATCAATAGAATCAATTTGACACTCATCATCTTGTGCAAAGCATTCTCCACCAAAACATCGGTGTTCTCTTAGAAAATCAAATAACATTTGTGCGATTTTTTCTTTTTGTTCTTCTGTGTATGTATGTTTCATAATCTACGATATATTAATATTAACTACTACATTAAAATCATTTGCTGTAAAACTACTAATTACACCATTATGAATTGCGTTGTAAGTTTCTATATGTGTCTTTTTTACTTGAGAAATACGAATATCCAAAGTATCGCAACCAATAATGGATTTTGCTTCTATGAACAATTTTTCAAATTGAGCTTTAATTTTGGATATTGATTTTGATGGAGTATCTTTGATTTCGGAAAATTGTGTTTTTGAGTACATATTTCCTGTTGTTGGTTCTATATAACAACCCATATCGGTGTCTTTAACTTCTGTGTTTAATTGAATTTTCATAATCTATTTCATTTTAAATCAAATTATCTAAAACATCCTTAATCATTGCATCACGCAACTCCTCGTATAATTTGGGATTGACCTTGTACGCATATTTCTTCTTGACCTCCTCTTTCGTGGTCTTTCGGAATTGGTCGGGAATGCCGAACAACACCATAACAAGTATCAATGGCGTGATATGGTCGTTCAAACCACAAAATTCTGCTTGTATTCTATTAAAGTCCCCCGACTCAATAGCATCTGCAATGGCATTTTGTCGCTCCGCAACCTTTTCTGCCCACTTATCAAACTCTTCCTCCGACATCGGCTTCTGTGGCTCGATACTCTGAAATGTGTAAATCTTTTCGCTCATAACGATATCCATTGTTAATCTAATCCAAATATTTTAAAAAACAAGTGTGTTTCTGTCAATTCTGGATACATAAACCTAACCACTATGCAATATATTCCAAACATAAGTAAAAGCACTATAAGGAACTTTCCTATAGTCTCAAGCAAGTTTTTCTTTTTTAGTGTTGTCATATCAATCTTCAATTACATAGTCTGGATAATGTTTCTTTACCCAACTGACTATTGATTCATATACTATTTTCCCGACACTATCATCGTTATCGCAATCAAACTCCTTAAAGAACTCCTCCTTGTTGCAAAAAGGGCAAGGGATTCTCTCACCTGTATCATATAGATTGCCATTATCATCGCAATCATCTAAGTCATATAGATACCCATCTATACAACAAGCATCTGGATAATTTGCTCCAAAGTATGGGAACTCTGGACATTGTTGTTTCTTTGTTGTCATAACTAATCAATATTTAGAATTTTCTTATATCGCTCAAAGTTGTGTTCCTCTATTCGGCTATCTTCAGGATAATAAATCGCCCTTTCGCACCACTTCTTGTAGCAATCCTCGCAAAACACTTGGTTTAACACCGCTACATAATACCCTTTGAACGCTGAATTATTACAATTATCACAGATACCCAATCCGCCCCATTGTACACACTCTATCAAAGAAACCTCAATAACTTTGAAGCCTTTTTCATTCTTAACTTCTCTTGCCATATTTTATTCCTCCTTAATTTTTTTACTTTCTTCTTGTATTTTATTCATACATTTCTCGCAAAAACAACCTATCTCGTCATAGTAAAAATATTCATCCCCATTGTATAGCAACTTACCACAGTGGCAACAAATCTCCTCTGCCTCGTGTACTCTCTCCAAAAACTTGCAAGCAGCTTTCCAACCTTGCTGAAAAGCAAAATGACTACTTGGATATAAACTTGTCCCAGATAAACTGCGGTGCATTGCTTGTTCTAATCTTTTACTTCCAAAAATTCCTTTCATATCTTACCCTCCTTATGTAATTTTTCTTTATATTGTCTGTGTTCTCGCATCGTAGCAGCCCACTCCTCTTTTGTTGGAGTGTATCTGCCTTCTCGATGCCGTTCCATACTCGCTTTGCGATTTCGCTCGGCAATATCTGGATTGCATACCATAATAATAAGTTTTTTGCTAACCTCATACCTGTCGGCAATCACTTGATATGATAGTCCTAACTTTCTCAACTCATTGATTTCTTCTCGTTGCACATCGTTCAACTTAACTCTTCGGTCATACTTACCCAAAGGTATTTTCTCGCTTTTGTATGGCATCTCTACAAACTTTTTAACAATTCTTCTTTAGTTTTGAATATATTATATTCTTTCTTATAATGGGTACAAGAGATAAATTCTCCATCATTTTTTACCATATCCAATTCATATATAAGCCTAACATCTACCTTCTTTTTATCAATAAAAGATTTTATTTTCTGAAAGATGTTTTTATGCTCACGAGCAGTATCTACACTTTCTCTTCTTTGGTAGTTAATTGCATTAACAATCCCTTGTACTGGTTTATTTTCATACATAAACCATACTACTTCTTCAAGGTCAAATTTTGACTTAAATGTAAATT
This sequence comes from Lachnospiraceae bacterium, assembly GCA_017555455.1. GTDB lineage: Bacteria > Bacillota > Clostridia > Lachnospirales > Lachnospiraceae > SFDP01. Next base: position 3,180 of record JAFZGJ010000147.1, on the reverse strand, counting down.
CCATATATTACAATGATTTTAATAGTTCTTCTTTGGTGGAGAAAGGTCTAAAGCCTTTAATATCCCTGCCGAATAAATATTCCTTACCATCTTTGAAGATGACTTTAACCTTTATGGTGTACTCACTTATTCTGGCGATTTTGCCATTGATCGGGTTGCCGTCAAACATAAACCACACTTTATCTCCTACTTTGTATTTCATATTTATATTACTTTTTTTATAAATTCTGGTTTAAAAACTACGACAGTATCAATAGGAATACTATCTCTATATGTAATTTCAAGAGTGGTTTTTCCCTCATATACAGATTTTGCTGTTGGTGTATTTCTATCTTCGTATGCTATAAATAATACAACGAACAAAGTTGCCGATATTGTTAAAAGAAGTGAAGAAAATATTTTTCCATCCTTATCATCTACTATAATATTCCAAATAAAGGCTATCACAGATATAACTCCTAATATTATTAATCCAAATTCCATAATTTACCAATTTTTATATTATATCATCGCATTAATCAAAATCACAATCCCCACAGTAATAAATACACCTACTATGATGATTGTTAGTTTTTTATCTTCTTGTATCATATTAGAACAATGTTAATTGTTGTTGTGCTTCTTTAACTCTCTCTTGTGCTATCTTGAAGTAGTTTTCGTCTAACTCTATGCCTATACCATTGCGTTTCGTGTTCACGCAAGCAACCATTGTAGTACCACTCCCCATGAACATATCCAGAACGGTATCTCCTTCTCTACTGCTATTGGTGACTAAAGTCTGAATAATATTGAGTGGTTTTATTGTCGGATGCCCGTACAATCTTTTATCCTTAATGTTTATTGGCTGGGTATAAACAGTTCTTGCTGAGTCGTAACTATTAGGACTGCAATACCCCCCCCCTACGGAAGTATAAACAATACTCTTTATCAGTTAAATATTTATTATAAAATAACGGCACCGCATTACTTTTCTGCCAAATCAAAATATCAAAATTACAACCCATGCGGTCAACAAAATATGAAAGATACATTGGTATTTGTTTCGCATTACACCATATATAACAGTTGATATTTCTTTGAACGCGGACCATTTCATCTAACACTTGCAGATTAAAGCTACTACACAGATTAGATTCTTGAAGTTGATTATTCATGTGTTGAATACTGCGAGCAAGTTTACTATTACCACCGGGTTTCGTATTATCAATCTGATATGGCGGGTCTGTAACAATTAAATCTACACTCTTATCGGGTATCTTCGCCATTTCTACAAGGCAATCTCCATGTATCAAATCTATCATATCACTTCCTCCTATTATGTCTCTTAATTCTTTTCATATCAAATACTCCTTAAATGTTTTTCATAATATGTTTTTTAAATTTCTGCTATATTCATAACTAACTAATTTGAACATCGTGTAACACTAATAGTAACTCCTCAATTGGCAACCAGATGACATTCTTTTCAACTTCTCCATTGCAAACGATAACTTCGCCATAACTTATATCGGCTCTGTTCCATTTGGACTTTGAATAGAATGGCATAAACTGCTTTGGTCTGCCACCCATTAACTCCTTGATGTCATTGATAATGGCATATTTAAGGTTAGTCATTTCCCTTTCTCTTTCTGCAAATTGGTCTCTCATAACTTTTCTCCCTTTTTCATTAATTCATAATTCTCTTTAACCTGTCTATACAGTTCCTCCTGTTTCTTTGTAAATGGCATAAATGAGTGATTAAGCCATCTGCATACATAATATACCTTGTCATCTATATAGTCCTTGTTGTCACTTGTAATAATCCAATTACAATTATTTCCCCTCCTTGAATTAATAACACTATCTATCAGTTTTGGATACATCATCAATGCTCTGTAATTATGGGTAAAGTTTGTTTTTAGGCAAATAATGCAACCAACCCTATTATTATATTGATACTCAGGATTGATTGGCAAATTATGTTTATGGATATACTCCCATACATCATTATCAGTCCAATCAACAATAGGATATAGAGTTATTAAATTCCCTGACCCTATAGATTGGCATTGTTCCTTGAAATACTCATTGACAGTTGCTTTTATCTTCTTTAATGTAGTCTTGTTCTTTGCGGTAAACACTGCTCTTGAAGCTCTCTTTTGGCTCTCGCTTTTTCGTATTCCTAAGATGGCACACTTATCAATATACTTGGGATTGTGTTTGTATAACTCGCAACAATATGCTATCTGCACAGTTGGCAATAGTCCTTGTTTCACTTCTCTGATATGTTGGAAGATACCCTCTTTGACATCCCTTCTCCAAATTACTTCCGGATAATGTTCTCGGATAAACTTCAATGTAGTTATGGATTCAAATGAATGGTTGAAATAAGCGGTAAACTCTACACCTGCTCTCTTGCATAGGCTATACACAACAGCAGAGTCCTTACCACCGCTAAAGCCTACCGCTATCGGAAGTTCCATTGCTGAGGCTATCCTTGCGAACTTCTGTATTCGCTTGATAGCCTCTTGCTCCATTTCTTCTAAAAATAGATTATTCATACCTCATTGTTTATCCCTAATAACTCATAAGAGTCTTTTACTGAATTAAATTTTTCCAATTCTTTGATAGGAATTTCATCTACTTTTGCTCTTGACATATCTGAAACTCTCCATCCTTTAATTTATACCAAGTATCTTCTTTTATCCTTTCTCCATCAACATACTCTGTCTTAACGCATATAGGTCTGTTATTCTTCCATTCAGACAGAGTTATCCAAGAACCTTTTTTAGCTTTTACTATTGAATCGCATCCTGCGCAACAGATTACCGAATCCTTGCCCGTACTTTCTATCTTAGCAGAATATCCCGAAGAACCTATCTGAGCATAATGTCCCGAAGAACCTATCTTAGCAGAATATCCCGAAGAACCTATCTTAGCATAATCTCCCGAAGAACCTATCTGAGCATAATTTCCCGAAGAACCTATCTTAGCAGAATCTCCCGAAGAACCTATCTTAGCAGAATATCCCGAAGAACCTATCTTAGCATAATCTCCCGAAGAACCTATCTGAGCATAATTTCCCGAAGAACCTATCTTAGCAGAATATCCCGAAGAACCTATCTGAGCATAATCTCCCGAAGAACCTATCTTAGCAGAATCTCCCGAAGAACCTATCTGAGCATAATTTCCCGAAGAACC
>JAFZGJ010000146.1 GCA_017555455.1 Lachnospiraceae bacterium | reverse complement strand
GACTCTGTATAGTCAAACACCTCTATAAAACGGTCAGAGTAGTCATATATCTTTGCAATCTCCTCTCTATATTCCGGTGCTTTCTGCGCATACTTGTCTACAACCTCTTCTACACTCATAACTCCTTTATCAAATTCGTTCCACCATGGATTATGTACCGTAGCCTCTGCAATTTTATCAAATTTTTCTCCTTCAAATCCAAGGTCAGCAAATAATTCTCTCCAACGAAAATATACCAATACCATTCCTATATCAAAAATTACAGTATTAATCATCTTTCTATCCTCTTAAATCCTTCCGTATAAATACGTACGTTTTGGTTATTTCTTCTGCGTAAATTAAGAGACCCACAATAACGCGGGTCTCTCTTGTATTTATTCATTTTACTTATTCATTTTATAAATCAGGCTCCATAATACCATAGGTACTACCTTTTCTCTTATAAACTACATTTACCTGATCTGTTTCAGCATTCACAAATACAAAGAAATTATGTCCCAATAATTCCATCTGGATACAAGCATCTTCCGGATACATTGGTTTGATATCAAATTTCTTACTTCTTACAATTTGAATTTCTTCATCATCCACATAGTCTTTTTCAATAAATTCCTGTTTGAAGTTTCCTGCTGCCTGCTGTTTATCAATAATCTTATTCTTATATTTCTTTAACTGTCTTTCAATAATTTCTTCTACCAGGTCAATAGAAACATACATATCATTACTAACTTGTTCGGAACGGATAATGTTGCCTTTTACAGGGATGGTTACCTCTATCTTCTGTCGATCTTTTTCCACACCCAGAGTTACATGTACCTCTGTTTCGGAAGTAAAGTATTTTTCAAGTTTGCTTAACTTATCTTCCACTGCACTCCTAAGAGCATCTGTTACATCAATATTTTTTCCACTGATAATAAACTTCATACTTATCATCCCTTCTGTTTCTAGATTATGGCAAATTTTTTATTTACCATAATTTATTCTATCATTTTATCTATCATTTGTCCATATTATTGTTTATTTTCAGAATTTTTTAATAATTTTTTCAAGTTTTTTCTATTTCTAGAAATCAAGTGTTTTTTTTAATTATTTCAATTTTGGAAAAATATGACAAAACAAATGTTTTGTTTTAGCACTTTTTTCGACTAAAAAAAACGGCATTCTACTTGTGGATAATGTGCATAACTTGGTGTATAAGTGTTTTTTGCCCTAAATTCAACCTTTTTCGATGTGGATAACTTTTCCCTCCATATTTACCTTTTTAAGTAAAAAGCTTATCCTTTTGTGCATTTTAGCCAAGGTGCTTTTAGTCAAGAGAAAGTTTTCAAAAAAATACTTTCAGACTTTTTATAAAATATAGCTTTACTTCAAAGCAAGACTCGTAAAATGCTGGCGCATTTTTCTCGTTTCGCGCTTCGATATCCCAGCTTACCTTCAAAGCAAGACTCGTAAAATGCTGGCGCATTTTTCTCGTTTCGCGCTTCGATACACAAGCTTTACTTCAAAGCAAGACTCGTAAAATGCTGGCGCATTTTTCTCGTTTCGCGCTTCGCGCAAAATAAAAAAGAACAAACATACTCTTGGATGTAAACATCCAAAGTCTGTCTGTTCTTTTTTGCTTTGCTTTGAAGGTTAGAAGATTCTTCTTACACCTAAAATTCTGTCATAAGTTGCTTCTGAAATGATAATTCCTTTTCTTGGATTACTTGCATGAACAATCTTACCATTTCCAATATAAATTCCAATATGTCCGGAGTAATATACCAAATCTCCAGGAATCGCATTATCAATGCTTCCTACATTAGTACCTTTCTTATTCTGTGCTTTTGCAGAGTGAGGTAAGGATACTCCAAAGTTAGCATACACAGCTAAAGTAAATCCGGAACAATCTGCTCCGTTTGTTAAACTGGTACCACCATACACATATTTGTTACCAACAAACTGCAGTGCATAATCTGCTACCTGCTGTCCCAAACTACTGTCTGCGGTTATTACCGGTGCAGGGGCAGCCTGATTCTGTGCTGCTTCTGCTGCTTTCCGTGCTTCCCTTTCAGCCTGTGCCTTTCTGGCTTTCTGTCTTTCTTCTTCCTCTTTCTTTAAACGTGCCTTCTCTTCTTCTCTGGATTCTGCTTTTACAAATTCGGTACTTAAAGTTACGTATTCTTCAGATACGTATCCATATCCTTCTTCAATTTTAATCTGAACCCATCCGCCGGCTCTGTCTGTTACCGTAAGTTCTTCATCTCTTGGTACCTGCCCTAAAATAGATGACTCTGTGGTTGGTTTCTTTCTTACGTTTAAAGTATCTGTGGTTACGATTGCAATTCTTCGTCCTACCTCTTTCGCCATTTCATTGGCCGCTTCTCCGGTAACACAATATTCTGCTTTTACATAACCGATACAGTTTCCGGATTCAATCTTATACCAACCATCAACTTCTTCAATGAAGTTACCTACAGACTTATCATAAAGCTTTCCTACAATTTCTCCTTCTTCACTAGGAATACTTCTAACATTGACATAACTGTTAACATCTGCAATTACAAGATTGGAATAATCTTCTGTAATTGCTTCTACCATTTCATCCTTAACCACCTTTGTAGGTTCAATAGGCTCTACAATGTAACAATCTGTTTTGGTATCCAATCCTTTTTCTTCTGCTACTTTTTTCATGGATACACCTTCGTTTAAAGTTAAATCCAATCCCGCTACCGGTAAAATCTTGTTTAACTCTACAGCGAAAACTGTCATATCCATACCTGTCACCAACAAGGCCACACTTAAAAGCCCCGCTGCAAACCTGATTTTATTATAATTCATTCATTAACTCCCATTAAATTTTTCTTCACAGTTTGTAACATTTTTGTAACAACTGCTTAGAAATAATAACATGAGATGCGGATTATGTCAAATCTTTTGTAATTAAATATTTTTGTACACTGTTAATTGCATTAGCTCCATCCGCAACAGCAGTTATAATCTGACGTAATTCCTTGGTTCTGGAATCTCCTGCAACAAAAATTCCCGGCAGGGAAGTTTCACAACTTTCGCCCGCAATAACATACCCGTTCCGGTCCGTTTCCACTAAACCGGTAAAACATTCTGTATTAGGATGAATCCCTACAGCAATAAAGATTCCGTCTATTTTTATCTGCGATTCCTCTCCTGTTTTGCGATTCAATAGCTTGACCTGTTCCACCTGTTCTTTACCCTGAATTTCCTGTACTACACTGTCCCAGATAATTTCCACATTAGAAAGAGACATAAGGTTATCCTGTAAAATCTTTGCTCCTCTTAATTCATCACGTCGATGTACCAAATATACTTTTTCACACCCTCTGGCAAGGAAAATCGCATCTTCAATGGCCACATCTCCTCCACCTACTACCATAGTGGTTTTTCCTCTGAAAAATGCCCCGTCACAGGTAGCACAGTAAGAAACTCCCATGCCTGCCAATTCTTCTTCTCCCGGAACCATTAATTTATTATGGGATGCTCCGGTAGCCAAAATCACGGTCTTTGTTTCATAAGTCTTTTCATCGGTTACAACCTCAAAATACCCATCTTTCTTCTCAATTTTATTTACCACACCCATTTCAAAATCTGCACCTAATTTTTCCATATGAGCCTGAAAAGTCATTGCCATATCAAAACCATTGACTCCGGGAAGCCCCAGATAGTTGTCCACTTCATAAGTCTGGGTTACCTGTCCCCCACTCATGCCTGTTCCTTCCAAAACCAAAGTGTTAAGTCCTGCTCTTTTTCCATATATAGCAGCTCCCATTCCCGCCGGACCTGAGCCGATGATAATTACGTCTCTCATAATTCCAATTCTCCTTTTTGACTGTTCATTTTTATCTGTATTTATTGTGCTATTTTATATCCATTTTTATAAATCATATTATTTATTCTTACCTTTATTAAATATCTGATATGAATTATAAATCTATCAAATATCTTATCAAACCTATAGAATTAATTCCAGTTGTTTATTATAATCTTTAGAAAAGAGAATAATATCGCAAATATTTACTTAATTAAACTGGTGGTTAGGGGAGTAAATTGGTGATTTGTTTAAATAGTTCACGTTTTTTGCATTGGTCGCGGCGAATATCTGTACTTTTATGAAAATTCTTGTTCGCGGGAAGCTATTCGAGTCGTCAGAGCGGACGAAATGTGTCTTAT
>JAFZGJ010000145.1 GCA_017555455.1 Lachnospiraceae bacterium | reverse complement strand
TCAATGTCCCCTTGAGCACGATATTTGCCAAAACGAAAAGCGTGGGACATAACCCGCTGTCTTCTTGGCTCTGGTAAACCATTCTGCAATCAGGTTAGCCCACGCAAATCGTGAGCGGAACCTTTTGTTTGCAGAAAAATATGAATTTTACCAGAATTCAGAAGACAAACAAAAGCTAACGCTTTCTTGTGTTAAATATGTATGTGCAGCAATGCTACACGAATGAGGGAGGGGTTAGTTCTTGCCAGCCTCTACAGAAACCTTGCGGAACTCCTTCATCAACTTCTCAAGCTCCAACGAAGCCTTACGAGCGCGAGTTCCAGCAGCCTTATTACCTTTCTCTACCTGCAACGCAGCATCCTTTGAGAATGCCTCGAATGCCTCATTGATTTTTGCTGCCAATTCGTTCATAGTGTCTATTGTTTTAGAATTCAACTGCAAAGATACTTATTTTTTGCAAATCAGATATCTATACGCAACTATTTTCTGTTTCTATTGAAAGCAACAGACCTAGCTGTCATCATTTCCTCAACATCGCTGAGTGTTGTTGAATAGTCTTCGCGCTTATTCTTTTCCAACCATTCATCAATGTCTCTTTTTCTAAAGTATATTCTGTTACCTTGTTTAATGTGAGGTACCAACCTGTCATTAGTAATGCGATATATGGTTGACTTGGATTTATGCATATACTCACATAGTTCTTTAGTATCCATTAGCTTATCTCCACTTTTGAGATCTACAAGGGTTAGAATGCAGCATTCCAGCGACTCTACTTTCTGTACAAGGTCTGTAATAATACCATGCAACTCCTCATTTGTGATAGTGTTCTGTTCCATAGCCTTTTTTATGAAAGTATAGTGCACCGAAAGGTAATAGGGTTTACGAAATGATAAAAAAATGAGACCTCTATGTTTTGTAGAGGTCTCCAATCTTACTTCAAGCTGATTGCATTTGCTGATTTTCTTTTCTCATTATCCATAATATCAGCGTAGATTTGAGTGGTCGAAATAAACCTGTGTGTCAACATTTTGCTTACAGTATACAGATCAGTTCCCATTGCTAATTGTAATGTGGCAAATGTGTGCCTGAAGCAGTGAAATGTTATATGCTTGGTAATACCAGCTCGTTTTAACCATCTTTTAAGAGGGGCGTTAAGCATTCCACGTGCAAAATCCTCGAACACTTTACCTTCCTTTTTGCGTTTACCACAGTAGGATAAAGCCTCTTCACTGATAGGTAATGTTGCTTCGGTCTCCGTTTTCTCAGTGCGTATTCTCATGCACCAACCACCATCTGGAGCCTTGACAATATGTTTCCACTCCAACTGTATAATATCACTAACACGCAGTCCAGTGAAGCAGGAGAAGATCGCAGCTCTGCGCAATACCGGGATATCGCAAGGAGTAGTATCGAGACGCTTTAATTCCTCTAAGGTCAGATATTCTCTTTTAGTCTCGACATATTCTATCTTGTCAAGGTAGTCATTGATATTCTCTTTGAGCAGCCTATCACGGTATGCTCTTTTGAGTACTGCTCTAAAAGTAGAGAAGTATGACGCCTTGGTATTAGTGTGCATTGCAACACCTGGACGCCTTACAGAAGTAGCTGTTAATAAGTACTCACCAAATTTCTTGGCTACATTTACATCTAACTCCTCAAATGAACATTTACCGTGTATAAATTTCTCAAAGTGTTGATACGAACCCCACCATTTGCTATTACTTGGCTTACCCTCGGCTAAATTTCTGTAATACTCCAGAAAATCACCTTTCATTTTAGACTTATCCAAAAAGCCAAACTGTTCATTGATGATGGACTCTGTACGACAAGCTAAAATACCTTCTGCGCGAGTCATCATTTTGACATTGTAGGCTCTTTCCTTATCAGTTTTGGGCTTGTCATACACATAAATTCCAAGCGATTCTTTATATACGCGCTTCATCTTATCCTTTAAGAAGATTGCTGGACTATAGCGCAGATATAGCGACGACTTACCGTTTTTGATAGGTCGCTTTACAAGTAATACTCTCGAAGTTACTGACATATCTATATATTTTTTTGTTTACTATTCATCAGCCCATCTAGTTCTGGCTTTGATATCTTTATGTATTTCCCTTCTTTATGTGTCGGGATATTATATCGTTTGATATATTGGTACAATGCGTCTCTGCTTATACTATATTTCGAAATAGCTTCTTCAACAGTATAATACTCTGGTTGCGGAAACTTCTTGCGCATCAGTTCATCAAAGTGCTCTTTTGAGTAATATCCTTTGTTGCCTTTTCGCATTTTAGGAACAGGATTCTTATAAATAAGAACTGAAACATAGTGTGGATCCAAACCATAAATATTATTGATATCCTCCATTGTGTACCATTCCTTAATATTAGGATCGGGAAGTCTACTTGCCAATAATTCGTCAATATGTTTTTTCGAATAGTGCACTTTCCCGTTAATTCTCATTCGAGGGACCATATTATTAGATACGCACCCGTGAACACCTTGAACTGAAATGTCATATTTCTGACATACTTCCTCAAGGGTATACCATTCTGAGATATCCGGATCGGGAGTGTTTAGAGAAAAGCATCTGTCAATATGCTTCTTGCTAAAATATGTCTTATTCCCGTGCTTCAGTCTCGGAATGTTTTTAGTAGCCGCATACTTGAAAACAGTATCCTTGCTAACCTTAAATTTTTCGATGACCTCTGCCGTCGAGTAGTACTCTGCCACAGGTTTGGAGATCACACGCCTTACCTGGTAAGGAATATTCGTTTTGAACAAAGCATCTATATCAACTCTGCGGATAAAAATCTTCCTGTTCATCTTAATACAATTTATCTTTCCTGTTACGCAGTATCTATAAACCGTCGTACTGGATATGCCCATACGTTTGGCAACATCATCGCAAGACAGATACTCCTTTTTAAGTGTAGTGGGAGATGGAGATGGAAGGTTTTCTCCTTCGAGGACTTTTTCTAACTTTTGCTCTCTTTTTTCGGTTTTATAGTTTCGTTGCGAACATTGGTGAGAGCAGAACCTTGTTGTCATTTTGTGGGCAGTAAATTTCTTACCACAAAACTCGCACACTTTTGTTACTTCAATTTTGCTCATATGAGAGATATAAGTGTAGAAGTCTATTATCTGGGCGATATCACAGGCGAAATAAACTCCGATGATATTCTAAGTGAGATAACATCTACTTGTTATGAAATTGGGATTTTGGTTTGATTTTAGATTGCACCTCATTGCACTCCATTTCACTCCGTTGCACCTCATTGCAAACTTGGTGAAATCTCTTTAATAGTGATAGGACAGGTGATGATATCTGACATTGTGGGACAAATATGGCCCAAAAAAGTGATAAACTATGCTATATCAATGACAACTTGACTTTATCACAAAAACACGAAAGGCACTCTAAATGAGCGCCTTTGATAGTTTATGATAGCTAATGATAAAGTGATTTTACTTGCCGATGCAATATATTTACTTACGACTCACGCTATTGTGTATATTGTTTAATGTCAGTGTGTTATGAAGTTTATGTCACATTGTGTAAAATCTTGGGGGGACAATCTGGGGACTGCATTTTTACAAAGAAACCGATAAAATCTACAAAAACGCACTTTTTTTAGAATTTTTAGCATATTTGTATTTCGTTGTATGGTTAAACAGCCCTGAATTGGAAGTGAAATCGAACCTGTCATAGCTATTAAATTTAGTGGTTTAGTTTAGTCCAATGTATATATAGAATAGAAGTAAACTAAACTGGTTTTATCTGAATATTCACCTTACTTGTAAAGGCCATGGCTTTTCATTCTCCGAATTTGTGCTTTGACCCTTTCATTTGTATTTGTTATATGTTTCTTTGTATCCGTCTTCCTTTAGAAAGGTGTATTTTCAAAGTGCAAACCATACTATTTTTGCTTCTCAAAAAAAGAGAGATATAGAACTTATATAGGTGTGGTATACCATCTTTATTTTTTTCAAAGCAGTCATTTATTGAACTTTTAACAGCTATTTCCGAAGTTTCCTTCAAAAACATATAATTTCATTCTTTGATTCTTGGTGTCATTTTTGGTGTCATGGAAATTGTTGGCACATTCTTAACCTCTTGTGTATCATTTATATGAATGTTTTTTTGGTGTCATTTTTGGTGTCATTTTCACTATTCTTAGTGTCATCCTTTGCTTCTTGAGTGTCATTTTTTGAACCTTGGGTATCATTTTTAACCTTTTGAGTATCATTCTTTGCCTTTTTTGGTGTCATTTTTGGTGTCACTTTGACTGTCATTTTGGGAGTCATTCAGGATTTTCTGTCCACCTTTCAAGGTTTCTTGTCCACTTTTTGGACTTCTCTGTCCACCTTTTCTGTCTACTTCTTCCATTTCTTGTCCACCAACTTCATAATCATGAGTATCATTTTCATTGTTTTAGGGTTCACATTGGGGATCATTTTGGGGTTCATCCTCTAAGTTTTGGGGTTCATATTATTGTATTTGCTACTATTTGTCTTTTCTTGAATCATTAACTCCGACAATACAATATATCATTTCTGATTTAACGATTATAATACGATGTGTTTTGGTTTTAATTATGATATTCGTAACAAAACAACAAAATAATCATTTATAAATTGATTTACTCGAATTTTATAGGTATATTTGCATCGTAAAAGTGGAAATGTTAATAGTACAACTATGATAGCTGAATTTTCAATTGAGAATTTTTTCTCTATTAAGTCATCTCAGAAGATAAGTTTTGAGCCTACATCAGATGTGTTTATGTCTGAAGAGTATTCTTATGAAGTAAAAGAAGGAGTGCGATTGCTTAAAATAGGCATTATATACGGCGCCAATGCTTCGGGTAAAACTAATATATTGAATGCTATGGAGTTCTTTAGAATGCTTGTTTTGAGTATGCCTAAAGATCGAAATAAAAAGACAGGTGTCGTGCCGTTCCTATTGGATGAAACTTCAAGAAATGAAAAGACAAAGATGTCGATGTCTTTTTATATAAATAAGTTGAAGTACATTCTTAGTTTTGAGTTGGACTCAAAATACATCCATTCAGAAACGTTGTTTGTGTATGAATCTGTCCGTCCGACAAAATTATATAGTCGTACATATGATTCTAATACAGATTCTTCAGTTATTGAATTCGGTGGCAACTTGAAATTGTCTAAAAAGAGCCAAGATACAATCTCTGGTAACACAATAAACAATTGTAGTGTGCTGGCTGCATTTGGTAAGAGCAACGTAGAAAAAACGAAGTTGAATGACGTCTACGATTATTTTGCAATGCAGGTTAAAGATGTGTTGGCTCCTGGTATGTTGCTGTCTGGGTATGTAAAGAAGCAATTGGATAAGGATGAGAATGGCGATCTGAAGCAGTTTATACTTAATTTCCTTAAAGCATCTGATTTTAATATTGAGGATGTTGCTTTGCGCGAAGAAGAGGAGATGATTACTCCGGAATTAGAGCAGCTAATTCAGCAGGCTCCGATTGATGATAAGGCCAAGGCTGAAATGCTAAAGAAAGGAAAGATCACAAATACTGAGTTGACTTTTACTCATAAGGCAGGAAATGGCTTGTACGAGTTGTCAGAAGAATATGAATCAAATGGTACAATGCGTTTCTTGGGAATGGCTGTAATACTGAACTTCCTTTTGAAGAAGAATCAGTTTGTGCCCATTGACGAAGTAGAGACTAGTATTCACTATGAGTTGTTGGCATACTTCATCAAAGTATTCTTGGCTAATAGTGACGGAACATCTCAAATGCTGTTGACAACGCATGATATCAATCTTCTCAACGAAGAGTTCATCCGTAGAGATACAATATGGTTCACAGATAAGGACGAACAAGGTGAAACAAAAGTTTTCCGCCTTTCGTCTCATGGTTTACACAAGAACCTGTCACCATACAATGCATACAAGCAGGGCAAGCTAGTTAAATTGCCATTCTTGGGTAGTCAATACTTCAACTTAAATGAATAATATATGGCAAGAGTAGTAAGTAAAAGTATAGCCATTATTGGTGAAGGGGAGACTGAATGGTTCTATTTTGATTCCCTACGTGTTGCTTGCCGCTTCCCATTTAAGGTGGCTCCGGACTTTCCGCAACACAGCGACATCCGGCACGTCTTGAAGTTGGTAGAATCATATATATCCAAACAGTATGACTATATCGTCTGTCTGTTTGACATGGATAGGTTGTATCAATATCCTTCGGAGATGCAACAATACCAAATTGCAAAGAAGAAATATAGCACAAAGAAGTATGCGGGACGAGTCATGTTTGTTGAAACGAATCCATGTACAGAATTTTGGTTCTTGTTGCACTTCTTGCCAAATGTGGTGTGTAAGCATTATGAAAGTTATGAGCAACTGCTTCCAGAATTACAGAAGTATATGCCAGGATACGAAAAGACAAAGCGTTATTTCATTCGCACCAATCTCTATAAGTATCTCACTGAGAATGGTGATTTGGAACGAGCAGTCCAAAATTCAGAGAAGTTATGCCAACTATGTAAGGAGTCTCCAGAAGACTTGAAAGCTTATTCGGAAATTCATAAGGTGATTGAATTGCTTAATCAATTGTAATTAAATAGAATATGATTATAAGACCGCGTTTATCCGATTATTATAATATCCCTTTACTCCAAAGTGAAGTGGATTTTGCAATACCTTTCATGGATGAAGATATCCCATTATATGTAGATCCTTTTTTAATGTGGAGGTCTCCATCGCAAATGGACAATATGCTTCATGTTGGTATTATGCATAGTTTTAATAACCTTGGGCAAATGTTTTTGAATGGGCAAACGGAGCATGCTGTCAATAATCTTATCTATCTTAGTGAATGCGATGAAGTCGGTCTTGGTACATCAAAAACCAAAAAAGGACGCCCAATTTCAAGAGAAACTGCTATTAGTATTCTTGAATTATATAAGAATATCCCCCAATTAGGCCAATATGGATTCAGACACCTAGGACAAATACAACTTCTAGTTGATAATATTGCAAAAGACAGAATCTGTGATATTTCATGTTCTTTGATAAAATCCTTTCTTATTGATTATACTATTGATCAATGTAAACGTTATAAAATACCAATGAGACTGACTAAAACTTCTTGGTATGATAGTAAGAAAAACAATATTATAACAGAAAAAGTAGAACTTCCAATTAATGAAGAAAGTAAGCAAACAATTCTTCTTGTACCTAAAAGATGGTTAAGATTTACTCCTTGGTTAAATTACGATGACTATTTTGAACATTATCTCATCAAGAATATTGAAGATGAATACGATGGAATAAATAATCGAATAGAAGTATTGAAGTTCAATCGGAATAATTTTGACTTAATAGAACAGTATATATCTTTGAAAGAAAGAGAATATGAAAAGTGTGAAAGCGATCCCTTATTTTCTAAGATACCTGTAAATTCTGCAAATCGAAAAGTATATGATATAAAAAAGTTACCTACAGGCAAAGTTGGAAATGCTGATAAAAAATACGAAGAACTTATGGGTAAAGTGATGACTTCTTTGTTATATCCATATTTGGATTTTGCGGCAGAGCAAAGTCGAATTGAATCAGGTACACAAATTAGAGATCTAATTTTTTACAATAACATTAGTACAGATTTTCTTGCAGATATATACCGAACATATGATTGTCAGCAAATTGTCGTTGAGTTGAAAAATGTGAAGGAGATAGAGCGTGAGCACATCAATCAGTTAAACAGATATATGTCTGAGCACTTTGGGAGATTCGGTATTATTTTTACCCGTAATAAACCTTCAAAACAAATGATTCAAAACGCCATAGACTTATGGTCAGGCCAAAGAAGGTGCATCTTAATTATGGACGATTCTGATTTAGAGTTAATGCGTTCTTGTAATGAGAATGGTCAACGAAAGCCTATAGAAGTGATAAAAAAGAAATATATTGAATTTACACGTATGTGTCCAAACTAAAAAACACAATTATGACAAGAGAAGAAATTGCAACATTTGACAAAGTTGCTGTACAATTAGATAGTTTCTATACAGAAACAACTGTGTTGGTAAAGAAAGACCCAAAGGCAGAGATGAATGTCTTTAAATTGAAATTAATTAACAAGGTATTGGTTAAAGCCAATGAAATTCTAGGACTAATGAAACCTTTTGATGATTTTTCTGAATTTGATTTGGATGATATACCGAATAATGGTGATGTTGCTATGATATTGGGTCAATACATCAGTTGTTTGGAAGAACTGCGTAAGGATAATGTTCATATATCTTCAGGTTGGTGGTATTGGAACATTGATGGAGACGAAAATAGCAAAGAGATTAGAACGTATATTCCAGAAAAATATAAGAGATAATATGGCTAAAAGTAAAAACAATAATAAAGCTGTTACGGATGAACAGGTGGAATTATACAACACTATAAATCCACTCATAAACTCTATTTTCAAAGAACTAAAAGATTTCTCAAAGAAAAATCAAAATGATCCAATAAATCTTACTAAAGTTAAGATGATTAATAGGTTGCTTGTTAAAGGTCAGATAATACTAAAGAATGAACCTAGCATTGATTATCTGGATTTGTTGGAAGAAGATCAAGTACCTTCAATCAGTGATGCAGTACTTGTTGTATCACAGTATATAAGTGCTTTGGAAACTTTTCATTCTGAGCATTACTATTATGATTCTGTATTAGGGTCTGGTTGGGATAATCCTGGGCATTGGAAATAGGAGTAATAGCATAGTTGGAGTGTGTTTTGTAAAACAGAGATTCATTTATAAAACAAAATAACATGAAAGTACTATCAGTAATTTACGATGGCATGTTAGACGCCAATAATGTATTGGTGGAAATGACCATTGGAGAATATTTGGACATTGGGCTAAAGATATTTGACAAAAACCAATATCAGCGTAAAAGAGTTAGTAGATCCAGTTCAATTTACTCTTTACTTGGCGAAGACTTGAAAAAGTTATGTACTATACCGACAATAGTGTTAGCACTAACTGATGAAAGGCATAAGGATGTGTTAAGTCCTGATATGACAAGCGATGAGGTTCAGAATGTGCTCAATACGCAAAACTTGATTATTTTGGATGGATTACAGCGTACCTACACAATAAGGGATTCCGTAAAAGAGTTGGGCAATGCTCTATTCGATATGGTAGATAAGGAAAAGCTTATTAATCATAAACTTCGTATAGAGATTTATTGTGGACTTTCTAAGACTGGCATACTATATAGAATGCTAACCCTAAACACAGGACAAACTCCTATGTCAAGGAGACATGAGATAGAAATTTTATACTCAAGTTATATAGAAAAAAATATTGAAGGTATTACTTTTAATCGGCAAGCTTCAAGCGATTCTGCAAAGGGTATAAATGTTTATGACTTTGATAACGCCATAGAAGGCTTCTACTCGTTTCTTGAATCAGATGAGTTACCAATGGACAGACTTGACATACTTGATGTAATAAGGCGTCTAGAAAAAGTAACAGAGGATGATTATAAAAAGGATTTATTTGAACTTTTTATTAAGCTGTACAATAAGTTCTCCCACCATATAGATAATATAACTAACCATTGGGAACTTGATGATGAAAATAGAAAAATACTGAAGAGCATTTATGCTAAAGATGTAGCATCTTTCTTTAACAAATCACAAACAATTTCAGCCTTTGGTGCTGCAGTCGGAGATATTATGTGCGACAAAACCGAATGGGGATTAATAAACATGCAAAATGTTATAGAAGAGTTAAGGTTTGAACAGAATCCATCTGAGACTATGCTAAACCTATTGTATGTATTACAAGAGATTAGGGAGAATGCAAAAAAAATAGGTGTGGCTCAGAGAAAATATCTAAAGTATTTCTTCTATAATCTATTCTTTGAAGGAACGGATTCTTACCAGTCAGTAGAGAAATCAATTATTAATGCAAAATCCCAATATAGTAATGAAACCGATATACGATCACGACAAAAAAGCCTTTTTGATTAAGCAAGAGGAAGATGTATTGGCAGAAGTGCCATTTCACTTTTCTGATCAGAATCATAAAGGGGAATTATTGAAGGTAGAAGAGGTTGAGGAATACGATTTCTTTGTGTATTATAAGAAAGGTATAAGAGAGCTGGCATTTAGAGAAACAAACTTGAATGTTGGTAAAGATGGTGGTGATCCACAAAGATTAGGTTGGATGCTACCTATAGCAACACTTACAACCGATGATCAAGAGATTCTCAGCAAAGAACATATGAGCCAGTATGTATTCTTTGCGTATTGTTACCTACTTGGAAAGGAAGAGGTGGTGGAAAGAATCATAACAGATGTTGATTGTAATTTGGGTGAAATTCTTGATGAATTATTTCCTGACGGCAGTATATTGGTTGTCAATAATCATAGAAAAACAGGGGGATTTACATTTAAAAAAGTAGAACTCTCTTTGGCCCGCAATGGTTTTTATATAAACCCTTCTGGTTTTTGTAATCCTCTCATTAACGAGACGGAATGTTTGAATTTGACTCTTTCTACTGAAATACTACAAAATGATGATAGCTATGTGGAACCTTATATTGAAGACTTTCTGACCAAATACGCTTATAATGACAACATATTCATTCGATTTTTTTATTTGTATCAGATTTTAGAGGTGCTTATGAACCGAGAAATGATACAGCAATTAGAAGATTATTTGGATTTGTTGAAAAAAGTAAAACCAAACTACAGAAAAATAGAGAATGGACTAAAAGAGACTACAGAATCGAAGCGTCTAGCAAAAATAGTTGAGAATGCAAAACTCAAGTCTGATATTATTGAGCAGCTTGATGAAAAATGTAATTTATACTTAGAGTCAGATGAAGATAGTCTGCTGAACCACCCGGAGAGTATTTATCAGGTGAGAAATCATATTGTTCACCGTTTTCGAATTGCTTCAGGGGACGAGGCTGGGTTAATCGATGTGTGCAACCATATGGAATTATATTTATATGATTTGCTGATACAATATAAGTTACCTAAAGTGAACAGAATTGGGACATAGAATATTGAATGACACGGCACTATGCATAATTTTGTGTAAATGAAAAATACGAGATTCGTAATGAGTCTCGTATTCTCGTTTAATAATCCTGATTTAATCGTTTGAATAAGCAATAGCATTAGTTCAAATAAGTGCTCAATTGCTCAAAGAGTATATCAAAATCTTTAAGTCTGTCGGCTCCAAGATATACTGCAATCATATTCTTACTTGGGTTGACATATAGTACCTGACCATAGAGGCCAAAGCCCCAGAAACCTCCATTATGCAATACCGCAAAATAGCCATTATTTAGGTTTTTCTTTATTTGACAAACCTTCTTCTCAGGGTGGTTCTTATAATAAAATTCTAATTCTTCGAGAGTGTTGAAAAATTTACGTTTACCATTTTCTTCATCTGCAACGCCCCAATACCAAGAGTAGTATTTACAACCAGTTATTACTCAATGTTTTGCAAGTAATAAGTCAGAAATATGGTCATAACCTTTAAGGGTGCATTCTAAAAGGTGAAGATTTAACGTTTTTATTGTTTCTTAACGCTCTAAGCGTGTCAATAAAGGGTGTTTCTTCTCTTTTTTGTGCTATTTGCAGTTTGATGTTTCCATCATTCCACATTTTCGGCACAAAGGTACGACAATTTCCAAGAACGGCAAAAGTACACTCTTACAATCTATTATTTTGGAGGGAGTGAAATCTGCCGTTTGCCAAATTTCTCTTTTTCGAAAATAATAAGCCACTGAAAGATTTGAGAATAGTTTGAATGATGGGTTATCAAATAAAGACCTATTGCTTATGCTGTTCTTTTGTTCTACTATTTCGTCAGTCGTTTATCTCCGTTGCCGGATGCAGATTCAAGCCAAGCCGATGAATAGGAAAAGGTTTTGGAGTTGTTTACTCTCCAACGGAGGAAGAAACAGCTCCAAACGGTTTACCGCTTGACCTTTTCTTATTCTAAAAGAGGTTTGGCTACCTTTGCATCCGACAAAAGGGATAATGACTGCAGTCGATACAGTACAATTATACGTTCAAAGATTTATAGCATAGGGATAATTGCTATTTATGATGCAGGGGTTATCGGAATGTATAATGTCAAAAGCTACAACTTTACAACATTCGTTTGGTAAGCCTTGAAACCTCTGCGTTCTATAGATGCATTATTTAAAGGCAATGGTTCTGGTAGATTCTTATATGCCTCCATAAAACCATTTGCCATATCAAAAGGTGTTTCTGTTACACATCCGCTTGCAGACACATAACAAAGTCGCTCTTGAAAAGAATCACAAAACAGTCTGCTTTGAGGAGCTTCATGTAACATTCTCACCATATTAAGTAGCTGATTCATCGCTTTTGACTTTTTGCTCTGAATGCTTCCTTCTGATAATTCATGTATAATAAAAAACACTTTTTCATCCGAAACGTCATATACAATATAATCAGGTCGGCTCATATCCTTAGCCCAATCCCTTATTTTCCCGTTTGCATCTACTATTCGGAACTGATTAAAAAACTCTTCATTCTTTATAAATCGTATATGATATCGATTGACCTCATCGCCGTTGTAGTAAGTTGCCGTTCCTGTATTTTCAGGTCGTACAATAGGATCACCTAAATCCTTTGTGTCAACTATGTCAAAAACCTTCTCATTGGTATCCTCTATTAATACAACTGGCTCCGAGGTCCATTCCGGATATGTACCATTCCTCTTTCTATTGATTATGGCGAGCCATTCTGTTTTCATCAACTCTTCCATAAACTACTTGGCATTATATTCAGAATAGATATTACTGATTGGTTCGGACAAACTACTGGCATTAATGATACGATGTTCACCTTCCATGCGAAGAGATGTTGCTGTACCACCAATTATTTCATAGACATTCATATCCTCAAAAGCCAATTTATTTGTCGTATTTTCTCCTTTGTCGTGTCGCTTAATAAGCAAATTTAGGTAATTAACTATATAAGGGCTATGAGTAGCCATCATCAATGTCATGTCATACCCTTTCTGAGTATGAAAGCATCGGCTAACAAGAAAATCCACCAAGGCGGTTTGGCTTTCAGGATAAAGACTCAATTCAGGTTCTTCAATAAAGACATGAACATGTCTGCGTTTTATGTCGCCTACATTTTGAGTAGCACTAAAGTTCTTGAGATTATCAGTGTCGTTCATAAAACTAAACAGAGAAGATTTCATTGAAGATTCTGCATCAAAGCATGTTGCAAAATATTCTACAATCAAGCTCAATGGCGTTACAGTTTGCATACCAGATGATGCATTTTTCATGTCTATACTAAAGTCTTCATCATCTGCACCTTGGATACGATATCGCACTGGGGCGTTCTTAGGTTTCTCTACTTTAAATTTAATATCAAGATAATCCAAAGATAGACTCTTAATTTCTTCGCAGGCCAAAAGGAAATTATCCATCGTATCTTGAAGATAGTAATTGGCTATTCTGCGTTCTAATTTATTATCTAAGAAATCCGGAATCATAGAACGCTTATCTGAAATAAAACAAACTTTATCTAGACACAAATCTTCTGGTGAAATTGTAAAACGAATATTCACTGATCGATTCTGCATCTTTATTTCATAGTTTCCTCTTCTGTAGACAATAACGGAATCTGGCTTAAGATATTCTAAGATTCCTGAGACCTTCATAAGAGGCTTTATTTTAAACTTTAATCCAGTTTTTTTTATACCTGCGTGTTGAAGGTATGAACGCAAATTAACACGTTTATACATCCAACGAAAAAGTGAAAGTACCTTCATAATAGTACTTTTTCCACTACCTGATTCGCCAATAAAAATGGTTAATGGTCTTATATCATCTAATATCACTTCGTCTATAGGACCAAAGTTTTCTATAAGCAAGTATTCGTTCATACCAATTCTATTATTTTTGTTACCAATGAACTAATTTAATTTGCAAATATACGTCTTTTTTGAACAAAAGTTCCTACAAATACATTCTTTAGCATATAATTTTAACAAAAATGCAAATTATTTCGTAAATAATCGCATTTATTAAGGTCGCAATTTCGCAAATAAAAGATTTATGAGTACTTTTGCAGTGCTCCACGCTGTGCCATACTAAGTATGGAGAGGCGGCGGGGCACATATTACATAAAAGGCGTAACTGTACGCTTTGGTTTTGACGTGTTAGAACTTCGCAAATTCAAACAGATTGTCAAGAACAAAGCAACGGGAACGCCCTATGGGATGTTTATATACATCACACTATTGGCCGACATTTTGCGACCAATAAAAGTGATAATTATATACTCATCAGCGTGGGGCTTTCGACGTTGCTCGTTTCGACAATCTGGGCAATGCGAAGGCCTTAACACGTGGAACGAGTGACAGGAATGGCTCCACGTCTTTGTGTAATAGGTAACCGTATGTTAAATAATCAACTTCGGAGCCTGTTGAGTTAAACTTGTGTAATATGTTAAACTGTAAAAAAACAATTAAGCGAATTAAACTCGCAACATTTATTTTGGGAGGATTGTTTTTGTTCTCTAGTTGTGGCACTCTATTTTGTACACAAAAAGAAGTCCCGGCATTAACAATAACATCCTCAATACCTAATTCAGAAGTCTACTTAAATGGAAGATATGTTGGTCAAACACCATATAGCCACTTTGGCGACAAAGTTGATGTTAAAAAAATAACCGTCAAGAAGACTGGATATAAAGCCCAAACACAAAAAGCAAGAAAATTAAGTGGATGGGCTTATGTAAATTTCGTTCCATATCCCCTTTACAATTGGATTTGGGGCTACTTTCTCGATCGTAGCAAATCAAAATGCTGGAGATATAAAAAAGATGTTTTCCATTTTCAACTTGAAGAAGAATAATAATGTTATTTTAGAGCATCATGAGACGGACGGTTTTAACTATTTTAGTTAGTTTTATTTGCGCCTTATGTATGGGGCAAACTACCATAATTAATGGTTCTTGGACATCAGGAACAACAGAATGTGGAAGATTAAAATCTGTTGAAATACAAGATAATGGAGTTGTTGTCACAATAGAAGTGAAAGCACTTAAAGCCTTAAAGAGATTACAAATCTTCAGTACTTACAATACATATATCACATCTGGCAATTATCAATTATTACAGTTATCTGGACTAGTTGTCGGAAATGAAATTAAAAGTTGTGGTAGTGGTACAAATTGGGGATGGGATAAGGTTGCTATTGGAGAAACTCGTAGCTATCAATTATTTTTTAAAGGGGCACTACCTCCAGGAGTTACAACAATTTCCATTATTGACAATGGCGACTACAATGGAGCTCATGGATATTGCTTTAGGAATTATAACATAAATAATCCGAGAAAGAATTACTCTAGTATCAATTCTGAGTATCTTGCCAAGAAGAACATTGATAGTAATAACGACGGAATATGTGGTATATATGAGCAAATTGCAGGTGAACAGAATTATAAACTTGCTTGTATAAAAGAAAATGGCCAGCATAAGTTGATATATTTATCTAGCTCAACAAATATCCCTTGGTGGCAACCTGGAGATATAAAAGCTAATTTAAGAGCTAGTGCATCTGGTATTTTCAAAGCTGATTGGTTTATGGCAAACAAGAGTGTCAACAAAGATGCTTACTTAGTTTTTGATGGTTTATCAATGACTTTGAACATGCCAACAGGTACAGATCCAGGTGAAACAAAATATCTAAAAATGTATCCTGAAAATTCGCCAGGAATTTCAGGAGGTTCAAATACAAATCAAGGTTCATCATGGACAGGTACGGGATTTGCTCTGAAAAATGGCTACATTGTTACTAATAATCACGTAGTTGAAGGTGCATCAAGTATACTCGTACAAGGGGTTAATGGTACTACGGTTGAATATAAGGCAGAAGTTGTGGCTGTAGACAAGAATAACGATTTAGCACTGATAAGGATTAACGACTATCGTTTCGATGGCTTTGGTTCAATACCATATTCCATAAAGGAAACTTTGTGTGATGTTGGCTCTGATGTATTTGTATTAGGATATCCGTTAACCAGTTACATGGGAGAAGAAATCAAATTGACTAATGGTATTATAAGTTCAAGAAGTGGATATCAAGGAGATGTTACCACTTATCAAATTTCCGCACCTGTACAACCTGGAAATAGTGGCGGTCCTATGTTTGATAAAAACGGCAATGTCGTTGGTGTTGTTAATGCAGGCATCCCTGGTGCAGAAAACGTAGGATATGCAATCAAAACATCATATCTGTGTAATTTAATAAATTCGTCTGTATCTAATGCTATTATACCCCGAAACAATACAATATCAGCTATGTCTTTGTCCGAAAAGGTTAAAGTCTTGCGGAATTACACTTTCTACATAAAATGTAAGTAATGAATAAAATTAATACACCTCTGTATTGAGGATTTTTAGATAATTAAATTAATAATTCTAATTTTATTTTATGCGAAAAAAAATTAAAAATTAGAATTGTCTAGCGAGATGCTGGGCAGTTCTCGCCGTGAAAAAGGCGTTAAAATCTACGGAGAATTTGACTGGTGGTATTTCTATAGCAATGTCAATTGTTTAGGCAGGGGGCCATATATCTAATGCGTTAGCTGTAGTAAGTTATATGGTACATTTATTACGATTGTATTGCGATAGAAGTCTTAGACCGAAAAATTGGATAGATTGGGTATAGGAAATGATACTTTTGTTTTGTGTAAGCATAAGTTTAATGTCATTATGCAGTATATGTCTGCCTGTTATGCTTCTTTAGACAGTAACAATTTTATCTATTACGCTGTTCTCTTCTGCTTGGTAGCCTACGCTACCGTTTTAATTAATTATCGAGAGTGATTATTGCTACGGTGGCTCTACCTTTTCCCATTCCGAACAAAGAAGTAAAACCCGTAAGCGCCGATGGTACTGCATAAATGTGGGAGAGTAGGAATTTGCTCATTTGGGAAGGTACAACTACAAAAAAAGTTGCACCTTCCTTTTTAATGGTTTTAGCTCTATAATTTCATCGAGTTACCTCGCTTCTGAGCCTGCTCATATCTGCCGATAGCGACATCATCCACTTCGCGAACAGCCTTGCTGTACTCGCTATCGGATAGAGGTTCTTTGTTGTCTGCCGTGAATACGAGGAAAGTTCCGATAGCTCTGTAGTCCTCCTTGTCTTTGCCAAAGGCTTCCATCACATTCTTAATGGTCTTTGCTTCCTCTCGGCTGAAGATGCTACGATAAGTATCCTTGGCAAAACTGATGATTATATCAATAGTATTCCTGAAGGTAGCGTTATTTCGTGCCAGTAGTTTTGTAAACATCCCCAGCATCTTGTTCCTCCACGATATACGTTCCTTTAAATTGCGAATCTCATCATCCTTTTTGAGTACAGCATTGCGTACGGCACTTTCCATTTGTTGTGCAACAGTTTTCTTGTAGGCTTCAAGTTTGGCGGTTTCTGCCTGTGTCCGTTTACGCTCTTCGGCTATTGCTTCGTGAGCCTCTGCCAAGTCAAGTTTCAAGTCCTCAATATCGCCTTTCAATGCTTTGGACTTGCCTGTAGCCCAATCTGCGACAGCACCGAGCAACTGGCTTCCTTTCTCCTTGTTCAGTTTGGAGCGTTTATCATTGATAGCCTTGTCAAGCATTTCACTTTGCTTCTCTTTTTGCAGAGCTTCATCACGTAGGGCTTGTGTTATACTCTCTGCTTCCTGAACCTCCTGCTCGGCTACTTTCACCTGATACTCCTTGTATCGCCTTACGGCATCCAAGTTACGGAGTTCGGATTTCTGCTTTTCAATGATATAATCATTGCGTTCCAAATGCTCTTTGCCTGTCTCGGCTTTGGATTGCCCTCGCTGCATTGATAGGATTTCGGAAGCCAATGTCTGCATTTCCATCATATCATCATCATTGAGCTTGCAACTTTTGCCCGTATCATGGTTCATCCAATCGAACACGATATGGGCGTGATAGTTGGGTTTGAACCAACGTCCACCGATTTTGAAACTCTCCTTATCATCTGCATTAGGTTCTCCACTTAGCCAATGACCTTCATCCTTGTGCATGAAAATCTGCATAGGGGTGATTCCCCAACGCTGTCGGCATTCATCGCCAAATTTGCGAAGATCATATAGAGTGGTATCTGCCTTGATAAGCAATACACCTTCACGGATGGGCGAGCATCCGGATACCTTTACAATCTTTCCGTTCTTGCCTTTGCGTTCACGTTCCTTCTCCTGCATGGCACGTCCTGTCTTTTCTTTGACCATCCGTTTGATGTAGTCATAATGCGTTTGCAAACCGACATTGCCGAAGTGCGGATTTATCCACTGCTCGTTATCGGCAGAGAGTTCGGGTACAATATAGATTTTGGAGCCCCCGATGTTACTCATGTATTCGGGAGTCCTGCGGTTATGAGCCTCGCTTGATGTGATGTTGCAAGGCTTGATATGTATACTACTTTTTGTTGCCATAGTTATTTTTTTATTGGTTACAATTTGGTTGTTTGGTCGCTTGGTCATTGTGTCATTTGCTTCTGCTATCGGTCTGTCTGTCGTGACCAACAGCATGGGGGTTCTTAGGGGTACAACCCATAAGCGGAGATTGCAAAGAGAGGGTCACTCTTTGCTCTGGGTTCTCAGGGGAGAAACGCCCTGAGTGGGTTATTAGGGCAAAGCCTTAATCCCCTCGGGAGAGCCCACAACTACGAAAGCGAAGCGTGTAGTTA
>JAFZGJ010000144.1 GCA_017555455.1 Lachnospiraceae bacterium | reverse complement strand
TGATTCTGTTTTTTTGACTCATTTTCTACTGTCTGATAAACGCCGATTTTTCTCTTATATAAATCAGGCATTCCAACAAAATGAGCTCCATAATAAATTGTACCTTCTTTTTCATCTCTTCGAACAATATCCAGAAAAACTTTAATCTTTTCTTTTGTCCATATTGTAAGAGTTCCTTCATAGATGGAACCAATTTCTAATTCATCTGCACACCTAAATCCAATCCCTGTGATAGATACATCTGTTACATCAATATCAAATTCACCTATCTTGGAACCATCTGTTTTTTTTATTTTTAATTGTGCATCTAAATCTGTTCTTTGTCTTCTTCTTCTTTCATCCATGATTTCTCACCTCACAGTATACTTATGAACATCATACCCGAAGTCTGACAATTTGTCAACAAAACAGGGAGATGTCCTATAACACCTCCCCAACTGTTTTTAAATGTATTACTGAATAAACATGGCATCCCCAAAAGAAAAGAATCTATATCTTTCATCCACTGCTTCTTTATAAGCATCCAATACATTTTCTCTTCCTGCCAAAGCAGATACTAACATTACCAATGTAGATTCCGGTAAATGGAAATTAGTAATCAAAGCATCCAAAACTTTGAATTTATAACCCGGATAAATAAAGATTTCCGTATTATCACAACACTCCTGCAATCTTCCATTTTCATCCGCAGCACTTTCTACGGTTCTGGTGCTGGTAGTCCCGACACAAATTACTCTATGACCGTTATCTTTTGCTTTATTAATCTTATCCGCCGCTTCCTGACTAATCTGATAATATTCAGAATGCATATGGTGTTCTAAGATATTATCTACTTTTACCGGTCTAAAAGTACCAAGACCTACATGTAAGGTAACATAGGCAATATCCACACCTTTTTCTTCGATCTGCTTTAACAACTCCGGTGTAAAATGAAGCCCAGCTGTAGGAGCAGCTGCGGAACCTTCATACTTCGCATACACAGTCTGATAACGATTCTTGTCCTGTAATTTATGAGTAATGTATGGTGGAAGCGGCATTTCACCAAGGCTGTCTAATACTTCCTCCCAAATACCTTCATATTCAAAATGAATCAGGCGGTTTCCTTCTTCTACCACTTCTAATACTTCCGCTTTTAAGATACCATCACCAAAGGAAAGTCTTGCTCCCGGTCTGCATTTTTTGCCTGGTTTAACTAGGGTTTCCCATACATCACCTTCATGTCTCTTTAACAGCAAAACTTCTACTGCTGCACCGGTATCTTCCTTTACCCCAAGAAGTCTGGCCGGAATCACCTTTGTATTATTTAATACAAGACAATCACCCGGATTCAAGTAATCAATAATATCTCTGAAAATATGATGCTCCGTTTTTCCTGTTTCCTTATTTAACATCAACAACCTGGAAGAAGAACGATCTTCTAACGGATCCTGAGCAATCAATTCTTCCGGTAAATCGAAATAAAAATCTGACGTTTTTAATTCACTCATCTTTTTCTCTCCAATTATCTAAAATAAGGCTGTTGCAAAATAAACAGTTAAAGATTTTAATGTATCCAACTTGTACGCATCTGCGAGACATTGTACGTAAAAAACGAACAATAGCTACTTGTAGCTAATTGTGCGTTGATTACGAACAATGTAACGAGCAGCAAGCGAACAAGGGATACTTAAATACTTAACTGTTATTTGCAACAGCCGCTTCTAGTCTATAAACAAGCTTTTTCCAAGAACGCTACATAGCCTCTCTTTGTTTCATAAAGGTCTGCTTTACTGATTGCTTCCCATGGAGCATGCATGCTCATAACAGCAATCCCGGAGTCAATTACATTCATACCATATAAAGCTAAGATATAAGCAATAGTTCCGCCACCACCTACGTCAACTTTTCCAAGTTCTGCAGTCTGGAAACATACGCTTTCTTCATCAAGGATGTTACGGATGTGTGCTATATATTCAGGGTTAGCATCATTAGAGCCACTCTTTCCTCTGGCACCTGTAAATTTATTAAATACCATACCTTGACCTAAGAATGCAGAGTTTTTCTTTTCAAATGCAGATGCATAAGATGGATCATAGGCTGCACTTACGTCGGAAGATAACATATCGGATGCTGCTAAACATCTTCTTACGTTAAGTTCACTATATTCTCCTACTAAATTCATAACTTCTGCTACAGAGTTTTCGAAGAATCTGGACTGCATACCTGTAGCACCAACACTACCAATTTCTTCTTTGTCTACTAAAATACAGCATGCTGTTCTTTCTACATCACCAACTTCAAGCATCGCTTTTAAAGATGGGAATGCACATACTCTGTCGTCATGACCGTAAGCTAAAATTAAACCTCTGTCAAATCCTGCTTCTCTTGCTTTTCCTGCTGGTACGATTTCTAATTCTGCAGATAAGAAATCTTCTTCTTCAATGTCGTAGGTTTCTTTTAAGATGTTAAGAATGTTTTTCTTAACTGCTTCTTTTTCTTCTTTATCTTCTTCTTTTGTAGAAGGAACATTACCAATGATTAAATCAAGAGCTTCTCCTTCAATTACCTTAGCAGCTTTCTTTTCAAGCTGTTCCGCAGAAAGATGAATTAAAAGATCAGAAATAAAGAATACCGGATCGTCGTCTTCTTCACCGATATTGATTTCAACAGTTGTACCATCTTTTTTTACAATAACACCATGAATTGCTAATGGTAATGTTACCCACTGGTATTTTTTTACACCACCATAGTAGTGAGTGTCTAAGTAAGCCACACCATTATCTTCGTATAATGGGTTCTGTTTTACGTCAAGTCTCGGAGAGTCGATATGAGCACCTAAAATGTTCATACCTTCTGTCATTGGTTTCTGACCAATTTTGAACATTACTACTGCTTTGTTCATGCATACAGCATATACTTTGTCTCCGGCTTTTAAGGTTTTCCCTTCTTTAATTGCCTGCTGTAATTCTACATAACCTTCTTTTTCAATCATGTTCACAGTCAAATCTACACATTCTCTTTCTGTTTTTCCATGATCCAAGAAATACATATATTCTTTACCAAACACATCTGCAGCTTTTAACTGTTCTTCAGAATATGTTTTCCAAACATTTTTTCTTTCCATTTGCTTTATCTCCCTTCTAATTTCAAACATCATTATTGTATCAACAAAAAAAATCTTTGGCAACTGTTTGTCACCAAAGATTTCTAATTATATTAAGCTCTAAGTTCAATTCCAAGACCTTCCAAACCATTCAGAATCTTCTTCATTGCGCCTGCAACGTCTGCTTCTTCCAATGTTCTGTCTTTTGCACGGAATGTAATGGAATAAGCTACGGATTTGAATCCTTCTTTAATCTGACTTCCTTCGTATACGTCGAATAAATTGTAGCCTTCTAAGATTTTACCTCCACGCTGTTCGATAATCGCTTCAATCTGTCCTACTAAGATAGATTTTGGAACTACCATACTGATATCACGGCTTACTGCAGGATATTTTGCAATACCTTCAAATTTTCTGTTGAAAGTAGCAAATGGTTCTACATTTGGCATATCGAGAACTGCAATGTAAGCTTTTGTTCCAATGTCATAGTTATCTAATACGTCAGGATGAACTTCCCCTAAGTAACCAAGTACTACACCATCATAAATGATGCTTGCCTGACGGCCCGGATGTAAGAATACTTTACCTGCATTTGGGTCGTAAGTTACTTTTTTGTTCATACCAAGAACATCAAAGTATTCTTCAATAACACCTTTCATGGTAAAGAAATCACCATCACCATAGAAACCTAAAGTGAACTGCATTCTTTCATCAGGAAGCTCTGTTAAAGGTAACGCCTTTGGTAAATAAACATTTCCTAATTCATATAATCTTACATTTTTGTTTCTTCTGTTATAGTTGGTTGCAAGAGAAGTTAAAATTCCATTTAAAGGAACAGTTCTCATAATAGAGAAGTCTTCTCCCAATGGGTTAGAAATAGTAATTGCCTGTCTTAAAACATCATCTTCTGCCAACATTAATTTATCAAATACTTTTGGACTTTCGAAGGAATAACACATACCCTGAGAAAAACCACAGAATTCCGCAATATCTCTTGCTTTTTCTTCCAAACGGAGTTTGAATGGTAATTTACCTGTTGTAGCTTCTCCACTTGGTAAAGTCATAGGAATCTTGTCGTATCCATAGAATCTGGCAACTTCTTCTGCGATATCGGCAATACCTTCTAAATCCTGACGGAAGGATGGAATTACTAATTCATTTGTAGCTTCGTCATATGTTAATTCTAAACGACCAAAGATTTCCATCATGGTTTCTGTAGAAATATCTGTTCCTAACAATCCATTAATTCTCTCTGCGTCGAATTTGATTCTGTTCAATTCCTTTAATGGCTGACAAACATCTGCCATACCACTTACAACTTCACCACAGCCTAATTCCTGAATCAACTGACAAGCTCTGTTAATGGCTGCTTCTGCATTTCTTGGATCAAGACCTTTTTCGAATTTACCGGAAGCATCTGTTCTTAAACCTAATCTCTTAGCAGATTTACGGATATTTGCTCCGTTGAAAGTAGCAGATTCAAATACAACTGTTTTTACATCATCAGTAATCTTGGAGTTTTCTCCACCCATGATACCTGCAATACCAATTTCTTTTTCAGCATCACAAATCATTAACATTTCAGAGTCGAGTTTTCTTACCTGACCATCAAGTGTCTGGAATTCTTCTCCGTCTTTTGCACGTTTAACAACAATTTTCTTACCTGCAACAGTATCTAAATCGAAAGCATGCATTGGTTGACCATATTCTTCCATAACGTAGTTTGTAATATCTACTAAGTTATTAATCGGTCTGATACCGCTTGCCGCAAGTCTTCTCTGCATCCATTCCGGTGAAGGTTCAATTTTAATATTAGTACATACTCTTGCACAGTAACGGCTGCAAAGATCTGTATCTACTACTTCTACGGAAATGTAGTCTTCAATTTTTTCTTCATTTTCTCTTACTTCCACAACCGGAGCTACGAATGGTTTGTTAAAGGTAGCTGCCGCTTCTCTTGCAATACCAAGCACACTGTAACAATCAACACGGTTGGATGTTACTTCGTATTCAAACACAGTATCTCTTAACCCTAAAACTTCGATAGCATCACTTCCTACTGCTACACTTTCATCGAAAATATAAATTCCACTTTCAGGAGCTTCCGGATAAAAATCTCTGGAAGAACCAAGTTCTTCGATGGAACACATCATGCCAAAAGATTCTACTCCACGAAGTTTTCCATTTTTAATTGTAATTCCGCCTTCCGGCAACGGACCACCATCGTGTCCTCCTGCAACTTTTCCACCGTCTACAACTACAGGTACTTTATCCCCTACGTTAACGTTAGATGCACCGGTTACAATCTGAAGCTGTTTGTCGCCCAAATCTACCTGACAAATAATTAATTTATCTGCATCAGGATGTCTTTCAATGGACATAATCTGTCCAACATAAATTTTATCTAAGTTTTTATCTAATCTTTCAAAGGTTTCTACCTTTGTTCCGGATAATGTCATAGCATCAGTATATTCCTGATCACCACATTCTAATTCCGGCACATATGCTTTTATCCATGATAATGCTGTATTCATTATTTTTCCTCCAATTATTTATACACTCTCTTACAGAACAGACTCGAAAAAGCTACGCTTTTCCTCGTTTGGCTGTATCCAGCCAATAGAAATATAATAAATCAGCCCTCTGTAAGCAAGCTTACTCGGTCTGTTTTATCATATTTCTGCTGTTCTGCATTACACATCAAAACTGTTTCAAGAATCTGATATCGTTTTCGTAAAGAAGACGCATGTCGTCGATTTCATATTTTAACAATGCGATACGTTCAAGCCCCATACCAAAAGCAAATCCTGAATATTTTTCAGGGTCAATATTGCTCATTCTAAGTACGTTTGGATGAACCATACCACAACCTAAAATTTCAATCCAGCCGGAACCTTTACAGAAACGGCATCCTTTTCCACCACATTTGAAACAGCTTACGTCCATTTCTGCACTTGGTTCTGTAAAGTTGAAGTGATGTGGTCTGAATTTAACCTTTGTTTCTTCTCCAAATAATTCTTTTGCAAATTCTGCAAGAGTTCCTTTCAAGTCTGCAAAAGTAATATGTTTGTCAATTACAAGCCCTTCAATCTGATGGAAAGAAGGAGAATGTGTTGCATCCACTTCATCAGAACGGAATACTCTACCGGGTGCAATCATTCTGATTGGAAGTTTTCCCTGTTCCATAACATGAACCTGAGTACCTGAGGTCTGGGTTCTAAGTAAAATATCTCCACTAATGTAGAATGTATCCTGTTCATCTTTTGCAGGATGATCTGCAGGAATATTTAAAGCTTCAAAATTGTAGTAATCTGTTTCGATTTCAGGACCTTCTACTACCTCATACCCCATACCAATGAAGATTCTTTCTACTTCTTCCATAGCGATAGTGTTAGGATGACGATGTCCTTTTGTATGTTTCTTAGCAGGAAGTGTAACGTCAATAACTTCTGTTTTCATCTGAAGTTCACGTTTTGCACGTTCCATTTTAGAAATTGCATCTTCTAATACAGCTTCAATTTCTGCTCTGGTTTCATTTACCATCTGACCAACCTTTGGTCTGTCTTCCGGTGCAACGTCTTTCATACTTTTTAACACTGCTGTTAAAGCACCTTTTTTCCCCAAAACATTAACTCTTACTTCATTGAGTTTTTCTAACCCATCGGCATTTTGAATCTGCGCTAAAGCATCTGCTTTAATCTGGTCTAATTTTGCTCTCATTGTTCTCCTCCATTTTTCTGTTAAACAGATATTATGTCATTTGTGTTTTATGCACAAAAAAGTCCCTAGTGTATAAAACACTAGGGACGAAATTCTAATTCCGCGGTACCACCCACATTTCCGATTATAAACCGGACTCTCAATAAGCGTAACGTGCTTCTTACGTCCTATCCTACTTATCAACATCTCTAACAATCTTTAGATTTCTGATTTCAGACAAGCTGCTCCGGTGGGAAATTCGTTGCCTGCCTGAACTTAAAGAAGCTTCCAGCCGCTGACTTCTTCTCTCTGAAAGAAAACAGGTTTCTACTTAACACCTTCATTGCATTTCACAAGTATTTCACTGCTAACTATCTTAGATAAATTTGTAGAAAATGTCAAGTGGAAAAATCTTTTGTTTTTCATTAACCATAATTTTTATACATAATAAATGCGGTCATATTCCGACCGCATTTATATAAACCTTTTATAAAATTACTTCTGTTACAATTCCACATCTGCCATTTACTCCAAGCAGTCCAAAGAATTGAGTACCTTCTTTCAAAAGTTCTGTATAATCCGCCCCTGCCGGGAAAGTAGTTTTGAAATTCATACCCTTATACTCGAAGAAAATTACTGCAGTTACATCATTTCTCTCGGAAAGTGTAGTAAGTAATGTTTTATGTATTGTATGATTATCTCCATAACTTGCATAAACAGTTTCCTGTGCCGGAGCCATCTTAATATGGAAATAGAATCCTTCTGCTCCTTCTAAGGTAACTAATTCAGGAAAATTACTTGGAATTTTTCCACCTGCGGTGCTGGTAATTCCACATTTTCCATGCAAGCCCGGCATTCCATAAAATACCACATCATCCTGCAAAAATTCTGTATAATCAGCTCCTGCCGGGAAAGTAGTCTGGTAATAAGTACCTTCATACTCATATGTCACTACCAAAGTTACGTCATTTCTTTCGGTAAGCCATACAAATACCTCATCATGTAAAGTATGATAAAATCCTAAATCATTGACAACCACCCAGTTTTTTCTGGCTAATTTTATCTGATTCTGCATTCGTTCTCTTAAAAAGTCATAAGCGCGCTTGTAATTTGTCATCTGCACTTCACCACAAATTTCACATGACTTAATCTCATATAAGTCTTCATAAGCAGAACCTTTACTTAACGTTTTCCATACATAATTGCAAGTATGATTCTTTGCTTCCGCTTTCATCTCAAACTGTGGAAAAATCAGCATACATCCAATAGCAATTACAGCACACAACATACCATGTAAAAGATTTTTACAAAAGCATTTTTTTGTTTCTTTGTTTTTCACGTTTCTTTCCTCCATCTTTCGTATATTCTAATACTTATATCTATTGTAATATATCCTTAGGTAGATATGCAACTATTTTTGCACAAAAAAGTACCAATAAAATTTCTTAACCATCTCATAAGCTTTTGTCTACTCTCAAGAAACACATATCCGATTCCAAAACCTGTTTGCAACTGCCCCCAGTAACATAATATAACTGCAAAAATACAGCCATAGCAAAAACAGTACAATAGCCCCCAAGGTTCCATAGGCAGTAAAACTACTAAAATATTCTATATAAAGGGAAAATCCAAAGGTGAAAATACTCCATCCCGATGCTACAAATACTGCTCCCGGAATT
>JAFZGJ010000143.1 GCA_017555455.1 Lachnospiraceae bacterium | reverse complement strand
TATCTTCTTTAGTATTTTGTTTTGTGTGGTAACTTAACAATAGATACTTTTTAAAGAGGAATCAACTGCCTTTTTTAGAAAGAATAGAAAAACTGCGCCACAGCCTTGGCAGGCCATCGCGCAGCGATTTTGTTCAATTTCAGGTTAATTGAGAAATGATATGATTAAAACAAGGGTAATCTAAGGTTGATACTAAGTGTAATTAAAAGATTTTCTTCTTCTAATGAAAACGCGGATGACTTATTTAAGTTTTTAAATTTTATGAAGTCTATTATCAAAGCTACTTTAGCATGGTAAAATTAAAATAACATAATAGAAATTAGACAAACTTGATGAATAGAAAAGGTGATTTTTGTTGAAATTAAAATGATTATATGATAAGATTCTTTCGCTGGCTCGGAGGGCAAAGCATTCGTTAGAAATGTTATGCTGGATAAGGCTACAGGTTGAAATACCTGTTACCTTGTCTGGCATTTTTTTGTTTTAGGAGGTAATCATGGATAATACGAAAAGTCTTACAAGTGGAGGCGTTCTCAGTTCTCTCATAAAATTTGCAATACCAGTATTAGTAGCCATGTTTTTGCAA
This sequence comes from Lachnospiraceae bacterium, assembly GCA_017555455.1. Taxonomy (GTDB): domain Bacteria; phylum Bacillota; class Clostridia; order Lachnospirales; family Lachnospiraceae; genus SFDP01. The sequence continues at coordinate 7,771 of JAFZGJ010000143.1, read as the reverse complement.
TCACTTTACGGTGCGGTTGATTTACTTGTTGTAGGGCAGTTTGCAGAAACCATAGATGTATCTGGTGTTGCAACAGGAAGTCTTTTGATGCAGACTGTTACTATGATAATTACGGGATTATCTATGGGGGTAACGATATATGTAGGACAGAAAATTGGTGAGAAAAAAGAGGAAGAAGCAGGCAAAGCAATTGGAGCTGGTATTGTGCTTTTTCTTTTAATAGGAGCTATTTTATCGATTTTATTAGTTTTCTTTACGAAACAATTAGCAAACATACTTCATGCACCAAGCGAAGCATATGTACAAACTTGTGAGTATATCATGGTTTGCGGAGTTGGTACAATATTCATCGGATTATATAATTTATTAGGAGCTATCTTTAGAGGGATTGGAGATTCAAAAACACCCCTATTTACAGTATTTGTTGCATGCATAATCAATATTGCTGCCGATTTGTTGTTTGTTGCAGTTTTTGGGTTAGGAGCCATGGGAGCTGCCTTAGCAACTATTATTGCACAAGCGGTTAGTGTAATTGTTTCAATCTTTATAATTATTAAAAAACCGCTTCCGTTTGTATTAAAAAAAGAATATGTTTGTTTTAACAAGCACTTGATTTTACAGGAATTAAGAATAGGAACACCTATAGCGTTACAAGAGTTTCTAGTAGGCATATCGTTTATGGTAATTCAAACAGTTGTTAATTCTATTGATGTAACTGCATCAGCAGGAGTTGGAGTTGCAGAAAAGGTATGTGCATTTATTATGTTAGTACCATCTGCTTTTTCGCAAGCAATGTCAGCTTTTGTAGCACAGAATATAGGAGCTGGGTATAAAGATAGAGCATTAAAAGCATTGAAATGTGGAATTATCACATCACTTGGGGTTGCTGTTTTTATAGGGTCATTTACTTTTTACAAAGGTAATATATTAGCAAATATTTTTACAAAGGATATTGAAGTGATTGAGCAGGCATTCCAGTACTTAAGAGCCTATGCTATTGATACATTTTTTACGGCGATTTTGTTTTGCTACATAGGATATTATAATGGATGCGGAAAAACTTTCTTTGTTATGATTCAAGGAATTATAGGGGCATTCTGTGTTAGAGTTCCTGTTGTATTTTTGATGAGTAATTTAGCAAATACAACTTTATTCCATATTGGTTTAGCAACGCCTATTTCATCAATCGTTCAAATTGTATTATGCGTATTTTTTATGTTATATACAATTCATGCTGAGAAGAAAAATGTTTCTCATTAAAAGCATATCAGTAAATATTCTTAAGATTATTTGAAGTCTATTATCCTGTAGAATGGAAGATAAAAGAAATTCTACAGAAAGTAGATACTGTAGAATTTCTTTTTCTACGTCTTGTAGGTGGTTTTTTGATACAATTTTATGTATTCTATGATTGTAACGAAGTTCTCATTTATGAAAATGAAGTGGTCGACCAAAGAACAAATAGTAGTTGCAAATTATGAATGAGAATAGGTAGAAAGAGATAATTATGTTAATACAAAATGAACTATAAGAATAATTCAGGCAGGAGTGAGAACATGGAACAGCAGAAAATTGGCAATTTGTCTAACTAAATACAGAAATCATTTACAGGCCGATTGGTATAGTACTCCAGTGAAATTTAGAAGGATGTTCTGATAAAACAATACGCTATTATAGGTGCAATATTGAAAAAATGTTGGATACAATAAATGTTCCAGTGATAAAGATTACAACTGAAATGCTACGAAAATATCTTGTGGTGTATCAAACGATAAATAATTGTGGAAAGGTAACTATTGATAATATTCGTAGAAGCCTTTCCACTTTCTTTTCTTGGCTGGAGGAAGAGGATTATATTATAAAAAGTCCGATGAAAAGAATACACAAGGTGAAGACTGCTATTATTGTGAAAGAGACAATTCCGGATGAGAAGGTCGAAATTCTCAGAGATAATTGTAATAATCTTCGTGATAGGGCGATGATTGATTTTCTGCTTTCAACAGGTATTCGTGTAGGTGAATTAGTTAGACTGAATATTGATGACATAGATTTTTCTGAACGAGAGTGTGTTGTTTACGGAAAGGGAGATAAAGAACGAAAGGCATACTTTGATGCAAAGACTAAAATTCATTTAATGAATTATATTGAATCAAGAACAGATAATAATAGTGCATTATTTGTGTCGCTAAACAAACCGCACAGTAGACTGACTGAAAGTGGAGTGGAACTACGATTACGCGAGATGGGGAAGAAATTAGGTGTGGAAAAAGTTCATCCACATAAATTTAGAAGAACTATGGCAACCAGAGCGATTGAGAAGGGTATGCCAATTGAACAAGTGCAGAAGATATTGGGACATGAGCAGACAGATACAACTCTTAGATATGCTATGGTAAATCAAAACAATGTGAAGTTGTCACATAGAAAGTATATATCATAATTATGTTTGTAATGACAATGTATTGACACACAATAAGGAAAAGTGCTATGATATAGAAAAAGGTGAGGAGGTATGTTTTATGGATACAAATTTGAATGTTGCTATTGCACCAAAGGATTCAACTTTTCAAGTAAGAATAAATTCAGATATTAAAAAGGCTGTTGAGGATATTTATGCAAAAACTGGAATGACATTGACAGATGCATTTAACACCTTTATACAGCAGTCTTTAAATGTTGAAGGTCTTCCGTTTATTGTTACTAAGAATAGCAAAGAAGCGTTGAGGGAACAAGCGGTTGTCATGTTGATGCTTGATTTGAAGAGATCTGAGGAACGAGCTGAAATAGAAGGTTGGATTGATGCAGATGATTTGGAGCGAGAATTGGGGGTAATTGATTGAAAAAGATAAAATATACTCCTGATGCAGCAGATAAATTACGTGCATTAAAATCGGCAATATCCGGAGAATATGGTGGGGATAAAGCCAAGAAAATTATCAAAAGCATAACAGATGCAATAAGAGGACTTTGTGATTATGAAGAAAAGGGTCCTGAAGTATCGAAAATGTTTGATGTGGTGTCAGACTATCGGTATATATTTGTGTCTAAAAATTATGTGTTTTATAGGATAGAAGATAAATACATTCGAATAATTAATCTTTATCATGAGAAAGAGGATTTTATGTGGCAGTTATTTGGAATTGATACTACACTTCAAGATACGATAGATTATTGGGATGAATAGAACAGAAGATTTGAAGTTGTCGAACAGAAACAGAATTTATTAATAACTATTCTGAATTGGAAACCGCTAACGAGGAAATAAAATTATGCCTAAACTTTTAATTGTAGAAGATGATGCAGATATAGTGGAAAATCTTTCAGCTCTAATGGAGGATGAAGGATACTCTGTGTGTCATGCATCAGACACAAAAAGTGCTTTGAATAAACTCCAGACAGAAAACATTGATCTCGTGCTTCTTGATATTACCCTCCCTGATGGGAATGGATATTCAATCTGTACAGCTGTTAAGCGTGCAACAAATGCACCAGTTATTTTTCTTACTGCAATGACAGATGAATCCAGTATCATTACGGGTTTTCAACTGGGTGCTGATGATTATATTACAAAACCATTTAAGCCGATGGAGCTGATTTATCGAGTGAGGAATGCTCTGCGTAAAAGTGGAAAAACCCCTTCGGTTTTTCAGGTTCAAGATTTACATATCGATGCCGCAAAGGGTATCGTAATGAAAGCTGGCTCTGAAATAATTCTTTCTGCTCTGGAATACCGATTGCTTCTGGTGTTTTTTAATCATTTTGGAGAAACGCTTTCTCGTCGTGATCTGTTGCATGAAATATGGGATGTTACTGGTGCAGGTGAATATGTCAATGATAATACGTTGACTGTGTACATCAAACGACTTCGTGACAAGATCGAGTCAGATTCTGCTAATCCAACAATCCTAAAAACTGTTCGAGGTCTTGGATATAAAATAGGTGAATGATATGAATTTGTTCAGAAATAAAGAAATCAAGGTATTTCTATTTAATTACCTACTTCTTGCCATCGCTGCGTCTGTGGTTGCATCGTTTATCAGTATTTGGGCGGTAATTTTGGTGGTCAGTATTTGTGTGATAAGTGCTTTGCTTTTTATTCTATTCACAAGAAAACGCTATCAAGCTATTTCGGATTTGAATGTCCAAATTGACAGTATTTTGCATGGAGAATACAATATCAATCTGATTCCTGATGAAGAAGGAGAACTTGCAGTTCTTTGCAGTGAATTAAGCAAAATGACTTTGCGTATGAGAGATCAGGCTGAAAGGTTAGAAAAAGATAAGCGATACCTGAGCGATTCACTTGCGGATGTTTCTCATCAGTTACGTACACCATTGACATCTATTCGTATGCTTATGTCCAGGCTTGCAAATGAAGAGCAAAGTACCGAGCAGCAGGCAAATATTAGAAAAGTTAATACTTTGTTAGAACGAACCGAATGGTTGATTTCCACGTTGCTAAAAATAGCAAGGTTAGAATCTGGTACGGTACAGTTTTCTGATGAGTCTATTCTGATAGAAGAGTTAGTCAATGATATACTGGAACCGTTAGAAATACTTATGGATATAAAAGATATTAGCATATCGTGCGACATAAAAACCAATGCAAGTTTTATTGGTGATCGCCTTTGGAGTACGGAGGCGATTGGAAATATATTGAAAAATTGCATTGAACATTGTCCTAATGGCGGTAAACTGGAAATATGCTCCACAGAAAATCCACTCTATACAGAGGTTATTATTTCAGATAACGGAACGGGATTTGAAGAAAAAGATATTCCTCATTTATTTGACCGTTTCTATCGCGGAAGTAATTCAGCAAAGGAAAGCGCAGGAATCGGATTGAATCTTTCCAGAATGATAATTTCTAAGCAAAATGGAGTTATTACTGCTACAAACAAAGCAAGTGGTGGAGCACAGTTTACAATACGAATTTACAAGGGGGCTATATAGGCTCCCTTGCTGTTTTATGACAATATTGTAATAAAAAAGTCACGTGTTTGATTTTTGAAATTGCTATACTGTATCCTAAATAAATATATCAAAAAGGAGAATGCTCATGGAGATACTAAAAGTAGAGAATCTTTGTAAAATCTATGGGATAGGCAACAATCAAGTACAGGCTTTGAATGATGTATCATTCAGCGTTGAAAAGGGAGAGTTTGTTGCAATCGTCGGACAGTCCGGTTCCGGCAAATCTACGCTGTTACATTTGATAGGTGGCGTGGACAAACCCACCTCCGGACACATTTTTGTTGACGGACAAGATGTATATAAAAAGAATAAAGAACAGTTAGCTATTTTCCGCCGCCGTCAAGTCGGACTGATTTATCAATTCTACAATCTTATTCCCATCTTGAATGTGGTGGAGAATATGACTTTGCCGCTGAAACTGGATGGACAGAAAGTAAATGATGAGCGTGTTAATGAACTGCTTGAGGTTCTTGGACTTGTAGAACGTAAAAAGCATTTGCCAAGTCAGCTTTCGGGCGGTCAGCAACAGCGTGTATCTATCGGCAGAGCGCTTATCAACGCTCCTGCATTAGTGTTAGCTGATGAGCCTACCGGAAATCTTGATAGCAAGAACAGTCAAGAGATTATGGAATTGTTGAAATACTCCAACAAAAAATACGGACAGACATTGATTGTGATTACGCACGATAAAAACATTGCGTTGCAGGCGGACCGAATCATCAGAATTGCAGATGGTCAAATCGTTTCTGACGAGAAAACTCATTAAGGAGGGCTCGCTATGTGGAACGCTTATAGTGCCAGTTATATTAAAAATAATAAAACCGGCAACAGGTTTATTATGATAATCTCCTTTTTGGCATCTATGATGCTTAGCCTTGTGAGTGGTTTGTTCTACAATCTGTGGGCAGATCAAGTTAATCAAACCGTTGCCGAAAGTGGAACTTCGGGGGTGGAGTTCACCCCGGTGGTCATCGCATACATCGTAGTATTCACCATAGCCAGCTTTGCACTTGTTATGATGATCCACCACGCTTTTGCGGCGACTATGACAAATCGCATCCATCAGTTGGGCATTTTACAAAGCATTGGTGCAACACCTCGACAAATCAAATTTACGCTTGTCAATGAAGTGGTGGTTTTGTCTTTGCCTGCCATTATTGTTGGAAACATTATCGGAATTGGCTTATGTTGGGCTATTATGAGCATTATTATCGGCTCAACCGCTAATTTGCGTGATTACACCTTGACCTTTACCTATCATCCGATTGTGTTTATTGGCTCGTTTGGCTTTTCAATGCTGACTGCTGCAATATCAGCGTGGATTCCGGCAAGAAAACTCAGCCGTATTACACCGTTAGAGGCAATACACTACGGAAATGAGCCTGTTATTAAGAGAGTGAAAAAGTATCGTATTCACTCCGCTATTTTCGGCATTTATGGTGAGATGGCACGTAAATCCTTGTTTGTCAGACGTAAGGCTATGAGAGTTGGTACAATGTCCATTCTCTTGGCGGTGTTTGCTTGCATCTCAATTCTGAATATGCTTGGCGTGTCCGGTCTTAGCACGGAAAGAACCTACTTTGACCGTTATAGAAATAATTGGGATTTTCTTGTTACCGTCAAAGGTGACACTTATAGCGAAGAATTGCTGAATGATATTAGAAACACGGAAGATGTAACGGGCTGTATTGTTCATCGAATTGTAAATAGCAATACTCAAATTCCTACGGATTATCTTAGTTCTGATGTTCAAAAGCTGAGTCATGAAAAACTCAACAGTAGTTTCGCAGCTAACGAAGCGGGTGCTTATAACACAAGAGTACCGATTTTTATTTTGGATGACAAGAGCTTCGCAGAATATCGTGGTGATACAAACGATGCTAACGTGGTTGCAGTTAATATCATTTGGGATAGTGTCAACTCGGAAAGAACAGATCGTCAGTATGTACCATTCTTGAATGAAGGCAAAGAGATCGTTTTGAATGTAAACGGAAAGGACATTCCCGTTTCTGCATTTAGCGATGCCTTGCCTGTATTGAGAGAAGAATTAACGCAGTATGCATTGACACTTGTTATGTCTGAGAGCTATTACGCAACCCTTAGTTTCGATTTGAAGGCTGAGGAAACAATTTACACCCTTAAAATGACAGACGAAAGCAAAAATGATGCACTTGAGGAAAGATTGCAGGGAATGTTAGAAGCATATCCTGACTACGCTTTTGAAGGTCGTGTGCAAGAACTTGCAGACGAGATGCAGATACAGCAAGGTTTGCGGATGATTATTTATCTGTTCACCGGAATACTGACCTGCATCGGCCTTGCCAATATCTTTGCATCTACTTTGGGACAAATCTATCAGCGCAAGCGTGAATTTGCAAGATACTTTGCAGTTGGTTTAACACCAAAAGGTGCCGCAAAGATTTTGGCTTGGGAAGCTGCTATCGTTGCACTCCGCCCGATTTTGCTGACCATTGTAGTAAATATCCCGTTGATGGCATTGATGCTTGATGCTGGAGGAATTACCGCAGGAGATTTCATTGCTAAGCGTTTGCCGTTGATTCCTGCAATTCTGCTCTTTGTGGCAGTTATTGGTTTTGTGGCGTTGGCTTACTACTTGGGCGGTAAAAAGATTTGCAATATGAATCTTGTTGAAGTAATTAAGGATGACACATTATAAAAACAAAATAAATGTTGTTTACTTATTAGAGCCAGGAACAGAATATGTTCCTGGTTTTTATGTATATAGCTCTGTCTATTTCTATGATATTGTAATATAATCAATTAGATAAATTCCAAT
>JAFZGJ010000142.1 GCA_017555455.1 Lachnospiraceae bacterium | reverse complement strand
ATGATTTAAAACAAGTCCTGAGGTTTGATAGTGAAGACATTAAATTACCAAGTATCAGAAGCTATTAGCATAGAAGATTCACGCCGAAATGGTGTAGATACCCATGTGCTTGCCGGGAGGCGGGTGTGTGGGTTTTTCATTCATACGGAGGAAATAATATTTTTTGTAACTTTTTTCCTTTCAGAAACGTGTTCTTATTGAAAGGCCTTTTAAAAACAAAGCGATGAGGAGAAACTCATGAGAATTGACACGGAAGAACTAATCATAAAGTACAAGGATGATTGTGCAGAGATAGAACTTCAGATGGAATATGTTAATGCAGAACAAGCTTGGGAAACATTTTGTAATGAATACTTTGATGATAATGTTAAAGATAAATTTGATGATAATCCTTTGAAAGATTCCGCGAATTATCAGGTAACCATAAAATTTTTCTCAGATACTGATAATGTAAGAAAACAGATTGAAAATATTCCGGGTGTAAGGATGGTAGTAGACCAACGAGAATGTGCAGATTGAGACCATTGAGGAAGTAATAAGACAGAGTAGGGTAGCTATTTGGCTACCCTGTTTCTATTCCTGTATGTATTTCATAGTATCAAATTGATATTCTTCATTTTCGAATTTATAAGTTATAGTCATATCATTTAAGAAATAAGCCGGAGATACTTGTAAAGTGGTCCAAAAGAAAAGAGTATTATCTTTTGCTTCATAGCAAAAAAAGGATTCAATAAGTGTTCATTATTATGTAAAAGTGTTAATTCGGGCATCCAGTACATGTCTGCATAAAAATCCCAATCATAATAGGAAATATGAGAGTCTGTTTTTATATATGCGCCGTGATAAGAGTTTTCTTCCGGAGAAGTGTCAAAATACAGGGAGATATTTTCTTTTTCCATGGAAACTAAAAGATGTTCAGAATTATGTATTTCTGTTTCAAAATAATTCGGATTTGGTGAGTTGATAGTAACATTTTCTTTGGGGATGTTGCAGCCGGATAAAAGAAATAAAATAAATGTATATGCGAAAAATATGCAAAAATCTATTTTTTGTCGATTATAATCGATAAAACTATAAAATATATATTGTTTTTCTTTTATAATTAACATAAAATGTAAGAAAAATAGAAAGGAGAGGTTCAAATGATTAAACGAGAGACATATATGAATCGAATTCGTCCTTTTATGAATAATGATTTGATAAAAGTACTTACAGGTATTCGTCGTAGTGGAAAGTCTGTTATGTTAGAATTGATAAAAGCAGAGCTGATTGATTTGGGAGTAAATGCAAACCAATTTATTTGTATTAATTTTGAAGATATGCGTTTTTCAAATTTACACACAGGGCAGACATTGCATGAAGAGATTTTGAAACGAGCTGAAAATATACAAGGAAAAGTATATTTATTTTTTGATGAAATACAAGAAGTATCCGATTGGGAAAAATGCATTAATTCATTAAGAGTTATTTTAGATTGTGATATTTATTTGACCGGTTCAAATGCTAAGTTGTTGTCCGGCGAATTGGCAACCTATTTAGGGGGACGTTATGTAGAATTTGTCATTTATCCTTTCTCATATATAGAATTTTTAGAGTTGTATAAAACAGTGTATCCGGAAATATCGGAACAACAGGCATTTCAAAAATACCTAATTACAGGTGGAATGCCATATCTTGCAAATCTTCGTTATGAAGAAGCCCCTTCCGGACAGTATTTAGTAGATTTATTTAATTCGGTTCAGCTAAAAGATATTGTAAAAAGAAATAAAATCCGGGATGTTGATTTATTAGAACGAGTTATAGCTTATGTTATAGCAAATATAGGAACCACTTTTTCCGCAACAAGCATTGTTAAATTTTTAAAAAGTGAACAGCGTACGGTTTCTGCGGATACCATTCTTAACTATATTAAATATTGTATGGATGCTTATCTTTTTTATCAGGTAAAACGGCAGGATTTGCAGGGAAAACAAATTCTTGCAACAAATGAAAAATATTATATTGCAGACCATGGAATCAGAGAAGCTGTTTATGGCGGTAATATGCGAGACATAAACTTAATTCTGGAAAATATCGTTTACTTGGAGCTTCTTAGAAGAGGGTATCAAGTTACTGTTGGAAGAGTAAAAGATAAAGAAATAGATTTTGTATGTGAAAAACGTAACGAAAAAATATATGTTCAAGTTACTTATTTGCTGGCTTCTGAGGATACCATTAAGCGTGAATTTGATATTTATGATGAAATCAGAGATAATTTTCCAAAATATGTTGTTTCAATGGATGAAATTGATATGAGTAAAAATGGCATAAAACATGTAAATATTCGCAACTTTTTAAAAGCTGATATATGGTCATAATACAATTTGAACAAGAAGAAAAAAGGATATATACAAAATGAAAATACTACTTACCGCAATTAATGCAAAATATATACATTCCAATCCTGCAGTGTATTCACTGGCAGCATATGCGAATCATAATCTTACAACAGAAGAAAAAGAAAAGTGTCAGATTGAGATTGCTGAATATACCATTAATCATAGAACAGAAACTATTATCGCAGATATCTATAAAAAGAAACCGGATGTATTGGCATTTTCCTGCTATATCTGGAATTGGGAATATGTGCAGGAGGTTATAACAGAAGTTCATAAAATATTACCTAAAGTTCCTATTTTCTTGGGTGGACCGGAGGTGTCTTTTACTTCCGAAGAGATTTTAAAACAATATCCGTTTCTTTCCGGAATTATGATTGGAGAAGGCGAGGAAACCTTTTTAGAATTATGTCGCGCGTATATTTGTGGAAAAAAACATCCGATGATGGCGGGAATGTGTACAAATGCAAAAGATTCATTAGATGAAAGATGTACTCAGGAGCGGAATATGCATAACTTTGCACAGCCCAGAGGTCTTGTGAATATCAATGATATTCCCTTCTTTTATGATGATATGGCGGCCTTTGAGCATAGAATTGTTTATTACGAAAGCAGCCGCGGATGCCCTTACCGTTGCAGTTATTGCTTGTCCTCTATTGATAAAACTGTGCGTTTACGAGATTTGGATTTGGTAAAAAAGGAACTGCAATTTTTCTTGGATTTAAAAGTACCACAGGTAAAATTTATTGACAGAACCTTTAACTGTAACCGT
>JAFZGJ010000141.1 GCA_017555455.1 Lachnospiraceae bacterium | reverse complement strand
TTGTTTTTATCCAATCTGTATTCAATCTTACCAGCTTTGATATCGTTGATAGCTTTTGTAACGTCCATAGTTACTGTACCAGCTTTTGGGTTTGGCATTAAGCCTTTTGGTCCGAGAACTTTACCAAGACGACCAACAACACCCATCATATCAGGTGTAGCAACTACTACGTCGAAGTCTAACCATCCATCATTCTGGATTCTTGGAATTAATTCTTCACCACCTACGTAATCAGCACCAGCTGCTTCCGCTTCGTTTACTTTATCACCTTTAGCAAATACTAAAACTTTTACAGTTTTACCGGTTCCGTTAGGTAATACTACAGCACCACGGATCTGCTGTTCAGCGTGACGTCCGTCACAACCTGTTCTAATGTGAATTTCTACTGTTTCATCAAATTTAGCAACTGCTGTCTTTTTAACTAAAGCAATAGCTTCAGCTGGTTCGTACTGAGTAGCACGATCCACTAATTTAGCAGTTTCGTTATATTTCTTACCATGTTTCATTATTCTTACTCCTCCTAAATTAATTAATCTTCTACTGTGATACCCATACTTCTAGCTGTACCGGCAATCATGCTCATAGCTGCTTCTAAGCTAGCTGCATTTAAGTCAGGCATTTTCATTTCAGCGATTTCCTGGATTTTAGCTTTAGAAATTTTAGCCACTTTTGTTTTGTTAGGAACGCCGGAACCGGATTTAATGTTACAAGCTTTTTTGAGTAATACAGCTGCTGGTGGAGTTTTTGTAATAAAGCTGAAACTTCTGTCTGCATAAACTGTGATTACAACTGGGATGATTAAATCACCTTTATCAGCTGTTCTTGCATTGAACTGTTTTGTAAATTCAACGATGTTTACACCATGCTGACCAAGAGCTGGTCCAACCGGTGGTGCTGGTGTCGCTTTACCAGCAGGGATCTGTAATTTGATGTATCCTACTACTTTTTTTGCCATGATGGCACCTCCTATAAATATATATTGTGGTCTATGGGCTAGGTAACCCTTCCACCGTTTAACGACTATGTTCAGTCGAACAACTTCGATTTCACAAAAAGACTTACGTCCTTACCTAGTTTGCTTAAGTTACTGTACGCTGATTAATCAACTCTACGTACTTCTTCAAAACTGATTTCAACAGGGGTTTCTCTGCCGAACAGTTCTACATTGATAGTTGCTGTTCCTTTCTGGTAATCCATTTTCTGAACAGCTCCTACAGTATCTTTCCATGCACCGGCTACTACAACAATCATATCGCCTTCTGCAAAGTTAACGGATACCACGTCTTTTTTAATTCCAAGGGGCTTCATTTCAGCCTCTGTCAGGGGTACCGGTTTACTTCCTGGTCCAACAAATCCGGTTACACCTCTTGTATTGCGAACAACATACCATGTATCGTCGTTCATCACCATATTAATCATGACATAACCCGGGAACAATTTTTTCTGGCTTACTTTCTTAGCTCCGTTTTTCACTTCAACTACATCTTCCATAGGAACACGTACTTCTAAGATTTCTTCCTGAAGACCTCTGTTCTCGATTGTCTTTTCAATATTGGCTTTGACTTTGTTTTCATACCCGGAATAGGTATGCACTACATACCAGTTTGCTTCTGCCATACAATCACCTCACGCTTACATTGTTAAGAAGTTTACACCATACTGTATAATTGTATCTAATACGCTGATGATTAATCCTAACACAACTGAAATACACACAACTGCAACAGATTGTTTAAACAGTTTGTTTTTGTCCGGCCATGAAATTTTCTTAAATTCAGCTTTCACACCTTTAAAGAAGCTTGGTTTCTTATCTTTTTTAGGTGCTTTTTCTGTCTTTACGGAATCTCCCATTTGAACTCCTTTCATATGCACGTTACGTGCCCGAGTCAACGACAATTATTTTGTTTCTTTGTGTAATGTGTGAGTTTTACAGAATCTACAATATTTCTTTGTTTCCATTCTGTCCGGATGCGCTTTTTTGTCTTTAGTGGTATTGTAGTTACGCTGTTTGCACTGTGTACATGCTAAAGTAATTCTTGTACGCATATTGCCACCTCCTTTATTACTACGAGCGCCGTTGTCTTTTTTAAGCATAAAAAAAAGACCTCTTTTTCCAATCTCGCTGAATAAATGTAACACAAGTCACATCCCTTGTCAACGATTTTCCTTGGAAAATAAGGACTTTTCTTTGTATTTTTTTAGGTTCAATTTTATCAACAAATAATATGCAATATATAACTATGATTTTAAAACATAACTCTCAATATATTTTTCAAATCAATTTTTTTATAATTGGTAATTTCTTTAAAAAATATACTATAGGTATTCCCATCAAAACCACAATGACGGTAGATAAAACACATGAGTTCACATCATCAATATATAAACCACGTCTTCCATATAGCCATACCATTATTGCCCTCAAATAATCTTCTATTAAATATACTCCAAACACACAACTACCTATCGCTGTAATTAACTCTTCTATTTTTACATTCATATCAGTAAAACGAAAAGATGCTCCCCGTAACAAATAGAAAATCATGCACGCAAGAAACATAGACAACAACGGGATCATTTCTGCTGCATATTCTCCTCCATTGATATGTGGCTTAACTACCAACCAAAAAGAAATAAAGATACCGGCAAAAGTTCCTCCCAAAGCAAGTGTCATATTTCTCAACGAAAAATCACTCTTTTGTAACTTATGTTCAATAAAATATCCCAAAAACATATAACATATCTTTTCATCTAATATAAGTGATACCTGCCATTCTTGCTTAACCACAAGCGCTTTCAAAGGAATTATCATGAAAAATATCACAATTAGTAGCAACAAATTTTTCATTCCCTGCTCATCCAAATTTTTGATTATAATTCTCAGAATCGGAAGTAACAATAAAATAGATAAATATGCATATAAAAACCAATATGGATGCAATATATTCCCCGTTAAAATCGATTTCACCAGTTGTACACTAGAAAAAGGCCTTGTTCTTATCACATAACATTCATAAAAAAATCTAAGTGCAGTAAACAAAACTATGACTTCCACAATCCGAAGTACTCTTTTTTTATATACTTCTTTCCAGGTTTCTTCTCTCCCCAGCAATAAGGCTCCCGATATCATAAAAAATAACGGAACTCCTATTTTACATAAAATAGACAACGCCAAAGAAACTGTAACTTTTAGAATATTTTCTGTATTCATAAATATAACATAACCTATATGATTATATACAATACAAAATAATGCAAATATACGAATCACTTCTAAATGAATCACTTTCTTTTTCTTCATAATTATTAATACTCCGCACATTCTTTCCTTGGCACTACTTTAATATTTCCCAATCCACAATAGATACAATATACATCTTAAAATATTATACACACAAAATAAACTAACAATAATAATTAAACAACAACCCACTGTAATTACTGGTAGCATAGGGTGAAGCAAAACTCTTACCCGGATTTTTATATGCTACAATTTTCTGATTTGCATAATTCAAAGGATCCCGTGAAATTTCTTCCCCTTTACTGAACAGAGAAGAAGAAAAATCCTTTAACGGCGATAACAAATCATAGGCCTCTTCACTTTCCGCTGTTTGTGTCAGCAAATTATCATCAACGGAAAGAGAACCATTCTCTGTAATATTAATACCTATAGCATCCAATTCATTACAAAACAGCTTAGCAACACTCTTAGTTTCAAAACTTAATTTATTCGAAGAAGTAAGTGCCTTATATTGTTCTGTGGCCTGAAGAAATGTATTGTATCCACCAATCAAATTGTAAATATTATCCTTCAGGGAATCCACATTCGTCTTCAAACCGATTACAGCCGGTTCTCCGGAATCAGAAGACACACCCTTTATGGTCAATTCAAAAGCTTTATCAAGGACAAACTGATTGGAAGCAGTACTATGTTCCTGTCCGTTAATAGTAAAATGAGCATTGGAAGCATTCTGGGCAACATAATCAATTCCCAAGAAATCTACCACATCTACGTTCCCATTATTACTGCTGTTATAAATATGAAACAACGGAGTTCCCGGTGGATTGCCGTCTCCCGTTTGTGCAGATTCAATTCTCAAACTGGAAGAATCAGCACTATCCTCCCTAACCGTTGCATTCAATCCAATGTTGGCATGATTAAACAAACGGGCCAACTTGTTTTGCACATCAATATTGGTATCTTCTTCATTTACCGTAAATTGAAATTCATAAGCCATATTGTTATAGCTTACATCAAAGGAGTAAGTTCCGGGCTTTAAACTTTTTTCCTGATTGGGAAGAGAATAACCCACATTAATCTGTGAAGAAGCCAGATTCTGAACTTCCACCTCGTAAGAATCTTGCTCCTGATAAGCACTGTCGTTATCTCCTATATATTTTACAGAAACTACATTATCATCCGTAGAAAATGCCACTTTATTTTTGAATAAATCATTTTCCTTGCTACCGGCAGTATTTAAAATAGTCCGCTGCAACTGTCGTGTGTTTTCTTTTAAAGAAAGTGCAAAAGAAGTAGTCTGTTCACTGCGGTCATACAGGTACAGAGGGGCTTCTTTATTTAATTTCATAATCTTACTGCAAATATTTTTCAATTCACTTTTGTTATGACTATCCAAACGTACATCACTTTTCTTTGGTGAATACGTGGTCATATAATGATTATATATGGTGGTCATAATTGTATTGGACATATAGCTCCTCCTTCCCCTTGTTTTATCATATTCTATAGGGTCTAAAAACCCACTTTTATATAATAATGATACAACTTTTATAGATAAAAAACAAGAAAAACTGTGAAGTATAATATAATAAAAAGAGATCCTTGCAATGATATCATCCTGCAACAACCTCTTTCATATACTTAATATAAATATCTCTATTATGCTTTGTATTTACTAATTTCAGAATAATCTTCCATGATTCCAAGAATTTTATCACGGCCTTCCTGATTTAATTTTACATAATACTGCATTACTCTGTTTTCCAATAACTGTTCACTAATTGTAGTGTCACGTTCCAAGGATGTAAAATCAATAGGATTTAAGTTAAGTTTTCCACACATTCTGATAACAGTTCCGTATGCCATACCTTCAATTCCTCTTTCCAATGCAGTTACCAATGTACTGTATGGAATTTCCATTTCAATGGCAAACTGACGTAAACTCCTATACTGTGTCAAAATTTCCTTTTTCAGGATCTCTGCTTTTGTCATAATGTCATTCCCTCCGTTGTTAAATTAATTTATATATTTCTTTTCGATATCCACCCGGTAATTACGATAAATATCAAAATTAGCCGTTTGTCCGATTAAAAAAACATCATAATTTTCAAAATCGCCAATCAACTTTCTATGTCTCTCTAATATAATATACTGACATTTTTGTTCTGTTGCAAGACCTACCAGCTCAGAAATTCTAATTTCTTGCTGATTTATCACTTTTCTTATGGGATGATCCCCATAAATCCAATCCGGTGCAAGATAATCCCTACCATACGCTAACTGTATCCTAGTAGAATATTGCCTCACAAAATGTATCAAAGAATCCGGAAAAACTGCTGTTATCCTTTCTTCATCCTCTGCCGGCATTATCCTGTCACATATCTCAATAGTTTCCTGCGGAATATGATAAGCATTCTGTGCTACAGAAATATTAGGATTGGAATAAATATATTTTCCGCAGACAATAATCATAAAAATGCCAACAACAATACTTCCCATAGGATATCTTCCCAAAATTTTTACAGCTGCA
>JAFZGJ010000140.1 GCA_017555455.1 Lachnospiraceae bacterium | reverse complement strand
TCTGTGTTTGCTGCTACATTAGCAAATGCACTTAACGAATTAAAAATACTATGCATAGCAATACAAACAATCATACTTTTTGTCTTATAGAAAATCATGACAAGCATAAAACCAATAGCAACTGCATATAAAACCTGTAAAATATTTGGAAGTAATTCTGCTCCGGAACCGTTAACAAGATTCACGATATGTCCAATTCCAAAAGTTACACTGGAAACAATAATCGCTGATTTTACACCATCATTTATCATAGCTTTAAACAACAAACCTCTAAATATCATTTCTTCAAGAAATCCAACGCAAATCATAGATAAAACATACAATACAGTTTCTAACGGTGTTGTATTTAAAACTGCTCCATACCATAAACTTACAGTAAATAACAGCAATATAGGAATATAAAATAACATCTTTGAAGCAGGTATACTTGATTTACAAAGACCATATTTTTCACTGAAACCATTCTTCTTTACAAAAAGATATAATACCACGGAAAGAACTATCAATATCGGTAGTGTAACACTCTTCATGAGACCAATGCTCATTGACATATTGTCTCCAATTGATGCAAGTACAACATACACTATAATCCATGCTACTGCAAACCAAATCTCACTTTTTTCATACAATTTCTTAATCATCTGTCGTAACCTCCATAAAATATTTTTCAACTCATATCTTGCTTTTCTTACTGCTCGTATTTTTTCTGAAAAACCATAAGTTCTTCTGTCATTTTTTTTGCGGTTATACTATCCTGGTACCACGCAATTGCATGTGTTAAGACATAAATTACAAATACGCATGCTACTAACGATATAACAAGCTCATTGTTTCCTCCCTTAAATACTTCTGCTGGTAATGCTACTAAAACAACGATAACTTCTACCAGTACAAGCTGTATTATTTTTCGAAACAGCATTTGTTTCATGGAAAGTTCGCTTTTAGAATACAACACAATATTTGGAAGTGTTCCCCATGCTGCGTATGTTAAGGGTGCCTCAAATTGCTTATATCCAAATCTAACCTCTGGCATAAAATATGTTCCCAACACCATCATTACTACTAAAATCATGGTTGTCAGCATAAAATATGTATTTATCATGTCTCGAATCAATTCTTTTCCTCGCATTAGAACACCTCTCCTTTCAATGCACACTTTAACTGTGCCACATATTTTCTGGAAATAATAACTTCTTCCCCACTATGTAAAATGGCAGAATATCTTCCATTTAACGCAGGCTTAATGGATTTTATCTTCATAAGATTTAAAACAAGAGACTTGGAAACTCTTAAAAAATATTTTTCTCTCAACATTCCTTCCAATTCATACAATTTTTGCTTTGTTTCATATACTTTGTTCTGTCCGTAAATAAAAACAGAATTATCTACAGTTTCAACATAATACACGTCCGCAATAGGAATTTCATGTTGCTGTCCTTCACAGATTCCGGTTAGCTTTCCTTGTCTGGATTTCACAAATGTAATGATATCCTTCACTTCCTCTGTTTCTTCATGGCATCTAATTTCCAATTCTTCAGGCTCGCTTCGAGCAATTTTCAATATTTTAATCAGCATACTTTTTTCTCTTTATACTTTCATTTTTTTATTAATATAAAATGACTTGTACATTTAAACAATACACAGTCACGTAAAATGCATTTTATTCCATATAAGATGCACTATTCCTCTAATCTTTACTCTTCTCAATCATTTTATATTTTTCTGACTAATGTCCAATAAAAAAAGAAAATCTCTATCTGTTTCCAAATAAAGATTCTCTTACCTAAATCACAAATATTTTTATTATTCTTACAAATTGAAGATTTATTTTTTTCTTTTCATCTTCAAAATTCGTGTACGATTGAATCTTTGCATAATTACAAACATCAAATCATACATAGCTCCTAACATAGACGTGATAAAAAATACCCAAAACGAATCAAACCAAACGGAAGCAACAATAGCCAGAAAACTAAAGATGACATTTATTTCATGTACCAACTCTGATTGACAAGTGGCCTGAACAATTTCATCCCAACTATGTTTTGTAATGTCAAATGTATCTTCATCAAATGTAGGCATCTTATTTTTCCATTTTTTTACCTTCATCTTTTGATATAATTTCATTTCAAATTCAACAACCTGATACCATTTCTTATGGTAATTGGCTCTATTGTGCATAACCATATCAACTACTGTTCCGACCATTAATCTTATAATAAAGTGATATGCTATAGTTCCAAATGTAATCGCAAAAGGAACTAAAAATCTGTAATCTGTAACTTTATATAAAACAAAAAAGCATATTGTCAGCAATAAAGATATTACTGAAATTCTTTTCATTGTTTTTGCCATGATATTCTCTCCTAATTTGTCTAACTATTTTATAAACTCAAATTCATGCATGCTTTTAACTTTTTACAAAGCTGTAATTCATTATCCTATTTTAGTTTTCTTTTGCATTAGCAGTCTAAAAAGTAAGCCAAATATTTGTTAGATGCAAGTTGGCTTAATGCCGACTCACTTACTATTACCGAATTGATAACAAAAAGGATAACACATAGTGCTACAATAATTATATTTATTTTTCCATACCTTTCAACAAGTCTTTGTTTTTTTAGTTTTTCCATTTGTACCTCTGTAAAATTCAAATCTTCCGTTCCCGGTATAAGCCACGCCTTTGTATGTCCTACCCAATACCAGTCTATAAAGAATCTGTCAAATAGTCCCATAATCCATTTCTGATTCCCACCACACAATACATTACCAGAATAAAACACATCACTATTCCTTCAAAAAACATTAACATATACAATTTCTCCCAAAATGAATTTTTTCCATCATATTTCGCATACCATACAAACAAAATTAATTGTTAATGCTACCAGCATCGGTAATAATATTACATCATCCAAATATCCTAACACAGGTATAAAATCAGGAACCAAATCTATAGGAGAAAGTGTATATGCTACTGTAATTCCCGCAAAAATTTTAGCAAGCATTGAAGTATCATCATCCTTTAATGCTAAAAACAAAGCAGGTATATCTATTTTCAATTTCTTATTCGCTGCGAGTCATATCACTATTATCATACAAACTCAAAAACAACTTCGTCAATCATTAGCCTTATAAAGAATATTAGAATTTACTACACCTCTGTTATCTTCTTTATCTCGTCAATCATATCACTTATAACTCCTGATATATTTTTTCTGAACAGCCCATCAAATAATCTGTAAAGATTTGCATCAAAATTATTCGGCAAGATATTGCATTCCTCAGAACAAATGCTTTGCATTCTCTTCTCCCCAGGGTGTGTCATCTCATTCAGTGCAAATATAATATCAAAATAACTTGCGAGGAATTCAGCAACCCTATGATTGACGCTTACAAGGTCGCCTCTGGTTTCCGCTTTTTTTATCTGCATATCAAAAGAAGGTAACATCCCATTGAGTAATTTCATATTATTTGAAATAATATTCTCTTTTAGCTTCTTGGGATACGGAATGTTATATTTCTCTTGCAATTTCTGCAGTTTCCCATTTTTATCATATACAATCTTGGATGTAATAAGATTATGCCACATACAAGTAGTATAGCCATTCCATGAAATACAAGCATCCACCACATCAGATATCGTGTTTTCAAAATCCGTCATATTCCTATAAATAATATCCATGTCAATTCCATCACTGAGAGTTACATCGTCTTCAAGTTCCCAAAAAGAATTTCCAATTTCCATATATTTACAATATCGACTCAATATATTTCTTCGAACATCTTCTTCCACAGAATCTATCAAATACACATACACATCATAATCTGATTTTTCATCATTTCTGCCGCAAGCTCTGGAACCTCCCAGTGCAATTGCCTCCACTTGCGTAATATTACTAAGTTCTTCAAATAAATTTTCAACATCTACTCTCATATTTTTACTTTCCTAAAAAACTATCTCTAATCTCTTCGACTACTCTTTCAAATCTTTTAATACATTATGTACTCTTGCTTTAAAGATAAGAAGTACCATACTTAATACACTTCCATAAAGTACTGTTAAGATAGCAACATCATTTATCTGCTAAACTTATTATATCAAATATTAATATTTTGTAATCAAAAATTTGCACATACATAGCTCTATCCCTATAGCCATAAAGATACCGCTTGTCTCCTTAGCCTCGCTTACCCCTAATATTTTGATACAATTTAACGATGAGCCCCCTTGGGGTTCAAAAGGGGGTGCAAGTTTATAATAAAAGAAACCGACTGGTATAATACCAGCCGCTTGTAAAATTCATCATTATTTAATTCGTGAAACTGAAATTTGTCATTCTACAAATCAACTTTAGATTTTACTTGTAAATAAACAGTCACTAAAGCAAGAGCTATACCGCTACCCACCATAATCCCTTGCAATGGCAGCATATCTGCAAGTGGACCAAAGATTGCCATTCCAACAGGAAGAAATCCCGAATACATTGCTCCCATTAATCCGAATACGCGTCCTATCATCGACTCTTGCGCATTTTCCTGTATGATCGTAGTAGTTGCAGTCTGTATCATGGTAAGAGCAATACTATATACAAACATCATTGCAAGGTAAAGAACGAAATATGGCGATATTCCCATACCAATTGTCATAATACTAAGTATCAGTAGTCCAAAGGCAAATGTTTTTAATCTACTTTTAAATCCTCCCCACATTCCCATTAGCACACCGCCTAAAGCCATTCCCGCAAAACCAACAAGCTCAACAGCAGTCAAATACCAGTAAACATCTCCATACACTCGACTAACCAAAAGTGCCGCCATAAATCCAGCAGGCACACTTAACAGTATGAACATTCCATAAGCAATCAGTATTTTTCCAATAATCTTATCTGAAAATGCATAAGAAATTCCAGCTTTTATCTCAGCAAAAACTGATACATTTTCATTAGACGCCTCTTGTTTTGGTAACAGTACACAGGATAATAAGCCTATACCTATGAGTGCTGTCACTATATCAATAAAAAGCGTAGAACGAAATGTTCCAATCGATAATACAGTACCTGCAACAGCTGGAGCTGCAAACTGAACAATTGATTGCATGGTTGCGTTAATCCCGTTATACTTCATCAGATATTCCTCTGGTACGAGCTGTGGTATCACCGCATTAACTGCCGGCGTCTGAATACCTGCTCCTATGGAACGGACAATCGAAATTACCAGCAAAGCACTTAGCAATACGAAATCCGAAGAAATCATAGGCATTACCAAAAACATGATAAGAGTAGCAAGTGTAATTCCCCCATCAGCAAGAATAATCAGCTTTTTACGATTGTATCTGTCCGCCCATACCCCTGCAAAAAAGGAAATCAAAAATTGTGGCAGATAAGAGCATATAGTAAACGCAGCTACCCATCCCCCACTTGATGTCTTCAACGTTACATACCAAATGATTGACATCTGTACAATCATCGAGCCGAATAAGGTAATACATTGACTGGCAAGAAAAAGCATTGTCTTTCTTTTCCAATTATTTTGTGTTTGATTCATTTTATTTGTCCTCCTTTTGTTGTTGCTATGCTAGCATAACAGCAAACAAAAGGTTGGTGTTATAATGGAGGGTTACAAAAACTTCTCTTTCATCTCTAAAAGTATAGTTATCATTTTTTCGGCATTTTCTTCCGCATCATTCAAAGATACAATTAGCCTATCACAAACAGAGATGATATCCGCATCTGCCTGAGGTGTATTTAATATCTGCTTAATATTAACCTGTGGATTATGCTCAAGAGCATTCAACATTCGCAGAATAGCTTCTAATGAATAGTTCGCCAAGCGGAGCGTACGTATCATTTTTAATCGTTCTATATCATCACTTGTGTAAGCACGATATCCATTTTGTTTTCGTTT
>JAFZGJ010000139.1 GCA_017555455.1 Lachnospiraceae bacterium | reverse complement strand
TACTAAAGAGGAATTTATTGAAAAAGCATATATTACCCGTAGGGCTGTTATGGATCAGTTAAATCAGAAACGTATCAAATATAACTGGCATGAAGCAGATGTCAGCATAATTGAAGGGGTTTTGGCAAGAGGTGACAGAAAGCTGGCGGATGCTATTGAAATGATTTATAAAAAAGGATGTATTTTTGATTCCTGGACAGAATATTATAAAAATGACATTTGGTTAGAATCCTTAGTTGAATGTGGATTAGACGCTGCGTTCTACACTACTAGAGAACGTTCTTTGGATGAAATTTTCCCATGGGATTTCTTAGATTGTGGTGTAACAAAAGAATTTTTAATGAGAGAATGGAAGAAAGCCTTAAATGAAGAGGTTTCTCTAAACTGTGCAACCCAGTGTCAGGGATGTGGTGCAGCGAAATACGGTGTGGGGATTTGTACACAGGCGAAAGGAGGTAACTAAGATGCGTGTCAGAATTAAATTCAGCAAACACGGAGTGGTAAAATTTATCGGTCATCTGGATATTATGCGTTATTTCCAAAAAGCTATCCGCCGTGCAGGCATTGATGTTACTTATAGTTCCGGTTTTAGCCCACATCAGATTATGAGCTTTGCCGCGCCTTTAGGAGTAGGACATTACAGTAATGGTGAATATTTGGATATAGAAGTAAATTCCCACAATGGCCGTCAGGATATGATTGACAGATTGAACGGTGCTATGGTTCCGGGAATTGTCATTAAAAATATTGTTGCATTGGGTGAAAATGCAGGAAATGCCATGGCAAGCGTGGCAGCCGCAGGCTATACACTGGAGTGGAAAGACGGATATGAGTTGCCTTCCGATTTAGAAGATAAGGTTTCTAAATTTTACGGACAGGATTCCATTATGGTAACAAAACAGACTAAGAAAAGTACTTTGGAATTGGATTTGAAACCGGGAATTTATGAAATTAAAGCAAGTGAAAATTCAATTTATATGTTGGTAGATGCCAGCAGTAGTGGAAATATTAAGCCAACCTTACTTTTGGAAGCATTTTATGATTTTGTAGGTATGGAATTTGATCCGTTGGCAATTCAGATTACCAGAGAAGAAACTTATACGGATATTGGTAAAAATGGAAAGCGAAATTTAGTTCCTCTGGATGCCGTAGGAGAAGATTTTTAAAAATTCAGTGTTTTGAATACGGAATGATATTAAGCATTTTGTGTCATAGTTACAACAGGAGTATGATATTGATGAGTTCAGCTTTATTAATTATTGAAAGAAATGAACAGATATTATCGTTGCTGTATCAGGATAATCGTTTGGTACAAGTAAAGGTACAAGAAGATAATTTGAAGAAGCAAAATAATAAGGTAGGGGAAGACAGTTCGTCTTCCCTTCCTTTGCATGCTATTTACGTTGGAAAAGTAAAAAATGTTGTCCCCAGTATCAATGCTGCTTTCGTAGAAGTTGAAAAAGGAAAGATGGGATTTTTACCAATGAAACAGGCTAAAAATCCTATTATTGTGAATCGTAAATATGACGGAAAAATTGTTGCCGGTGATGAAATACTGGTTCAGATAGAAAAAGAAGCCATTAAAACTAAGGAACCGGGACTTACCTGTAATCTGTCTTTTACAGGTAAGTATAGCGTATTGACAACCGGAAAACAGGGAATTGGTTTTAGTACAAAGTTAGGTAATAAGACAAAATTATATTGGAAACAAAAATTAGAAGCATGGAATATGGAAGAAGTTCTTCGGAAAGAAAATGTTGGTATGGTTATACGGACCAATGTTACTGCATTAATGGAAAGCGATACGGATGTACAGGATGATAGTGTTGAAACAGGCATTGTTCGTATGGAGAGTAGTAATTTTAAGGGAGCAGTTTATTTTAAAGAGGAATTTGAACAGCTTTTGGCACAGAAAAACAAGGTTTTATCAGCAGTCTCTTACCGCACCTGCTTTAGTTGTTTGGAACAGCCTATGGAAGGATATTTAGCAGATATTCGTGATACTTATGAGGATTCTTTTGATAAGATTATTACCAATAGTGAAGAAATCTTTCATAGAATTCGAGAAGAGTTCCCTGCTATGGAAAATGTGGAATTTTATCAGGATTCCCGAATTTCACTAGAAAAGTTATATAGTGTGGAAACCCGTTTGAAAGAAGCTTTGGATGAACGGGTTTGGTTAAAAAGCGGTGCTTATCTGGTAATTCAGCAGACAGAAGCTTTAACAGTAATTGATGTGAATAGCGGGAAAATCCAAAAGAAGAATCCAAAAGATGATATATACCATGAAATTAATAAGGAAGCGGCCAGAGAAATTGCATTACAGTTAAGGTTACGTAATCTTTCCGGAATTATTATAGTTGACTTTATCAGCCAGAATACCAAAGAACAGGATTCTCAACTTTTGGGGTATTTAGGCAGTTTGGTGAAGAAGGATTCCGTGAAGACCCACGTTGTTGATATGACACCTTTGGGACTTGTGGAAGTAACACGAAAGAAGATTCATAAGTCGTTGAAGGAACAACTGGCACCATAGAATGTTTAAAGGAGAAATATTATGGAATTTATGGATAAAAAATTAGAGGATATTGTGGTAACACTCCCTTTTGCAGACGGAACAAGTATGGATTGCGGTGTATTTTCATATTTTGAAGTTAATGGAAAAAAATATTTTGCATTACTTCCACTGAAAGGGGAAAAGGAGTTAGATTATTCCGCTAGTTTCATGCTTTATGAAGTGGAAGAAGATGAAGAACATAATCCTGTGGTTATGTATATAGAGGATGATGAAGAATACGCTATTGCAGCACAGTGTTTTTCTGAACAAATGTCAAAGAATTCATAAAAAGACAAAGAGAGGATACGCGCCATGGAAGGACGGTTAATGGCATTCGTCATTTGGACAATAATAGGAGTATTATTTATTATCATGGGAATTTATGATATGAAGTCAAAGAAAACAAAATCTTTTGGCTTTTGGGCCAATGCTGACGTGATACTTGTAGAAGATGTAAAAGGTTATAATCGTGCTTTAGGTAGATTGTGGTGTGTATATGGTGTTTTGTTTACATTAATAGGATTGCCTTTACTGGATGAACAGAATACAGGGTTGATTATAATTCCCATATTAGGGGCGATGTTTATTAGTATCGCAGCTATGATGGTGTATGTTGTGGGAATTGAATCTAAATATCGAAAAAGGTAAATGATATCGTTTTCGATGGCGGTGTTCTTAATTGAATCAAATTGAATATGGTTTGATAATTTTAAAGTGAAGAATAAAAATATTGACAACGTTACAGACTCCAAATCTTTGGGATTTGCCATTCGTGAACGAAGAAAAGAATTGAAATATACACAGGCGTATGTATCCGATTTTACAGGATTTAGCATTAGTTTTATTTCAGATGTGGAGCGCGGAAAGCCTACAGCGGAGATTGAGAAAACATTGAAGCTGGCGAATATTTTGGGGTTGGATATTATGGTGGAAAAAAGAGGATAATTAAATGAGAAAATTATCTGTTTATATAGAGATTAACGGAAACAGCATATATGCGGGGGATATTCAAGGTAATTTGCTACCAAAAGGTATGACAGAAAAATAAGAGATAAAAGTAGAAAATTGAATGGTCTATATGTTCCTT
This sequence comes from Lachnospiraceae bacterium, assembly GCA_017555455.1. Taxonomy (GTDB): domain Bacteria; phylum Bacillota; class Clostridia; order Lachnospirales; family Lachnospiraceae; genus SFDP01. Next base: position 1,806 of record JAFZGJ010000139.1, on the reverse strand, counting down.
ACAGACTGCATCAGGAAGATTTTGCACAGGCTATGGGAATTTCAGCAATTCATAAATATGAAAAGAATAAGGAAAGATATTTAAAACAACTTTTTGATGTACTTAGAAATTATTCTGCAGAACCGATAACAGATCAGATGAAGTTATGGGATATATGTATATTTAATTATTTAGTAGGAAATACGGATAATCACATAAAAAACTTATCTTTATTATATGGAGAAGATTTAAAGACAATCAGACTTGCTCCGGCATATGACATTATTAACACTATGGCTTATGAGAACTGTACTGAAAATATGGCATTAAGTATAGATGGAATATATGATATAAATCAGATAACAAGAGAGTCTTTTGAAAAAGAAGCTGAGTATATCGGTCTTGGTAAGAAAGTAGCTATGATAAGATTTGATACCATGGTAAATAAATTTGTAAAAGCCATGAAGCTTGCTCAGAATGAATTGAAAGAACAGGGATTTCATCAAGTCGATGAGATTTGTAATAAAATTTTAGAAAAAGGCGGAATTAAGAGATTTCTCTAAATAAGAATTGTAAGGTGATAGTATGGCTATAGTTAAGAATGAAATACCAATTTTAGAGTTTGACACAGAGCAGATAGCTGTTCTTAATCCCACACATGAAAATCTTGAGTTGAATCTTCCTAAAAAATGTGTGTTTGCCTTTCTTGGTTCTTATATAGACGAATATGCTAATAAAACAGATACTAGACAGATATCAACTTTTATAAGTGCAACAAAGCATTATCCTGTTTATATTACAAAATACAAAGGTGAGGATATTGTTCTTTGCCAAGCACCTGTTGGCGCTGCACCTGCAACGCAGATACTGGATTGGCTGATTGGTTATGGTGTTCGGGAAATTATTTCGGCAGGCAGTTGCGGGGCACTTGAAAAAATTCCTGAAAGTACATTCCTTGTTCCAAGCAAAGCTCTGCGTGATGAAGGAACCTCTTACCATTATGCACCGCCTTCTCGATTTATAACAATCAATGCTCAAGCTAGAAAAGTAATTGAAGAAACAATTCTTGAACATGGCATGAAATATCAAGAGGTCATCACTTGGTCCACAGATGGTTTTTACAGAGAAACTAAGGAGAAGGTTGCTTACCGCAAAAGCGAAGGTTGTTCGGTTGTAGAAATGGAATGTTCGGCTCTTTCTGCTTGTGCTGATTTCAGAGGGGCAGTATTTGGGATGATACTATACACCGCAGATAGTCTTGCTGACGTTGATAAATATGACGAGCGAAATTGGGGTGGTAATGCATATGAATATGCCCTTACGCTTTGTCTTGATGCAGTTATTAAATTGTAAAAAGATATAGCAATCCGGTAGAAGAGTTAGTTTTGATTGAAACTTGAAAAAGAATAATAGGAAAGTGCAATATGTTACTTTGGGAAAAACAAAAAAGGGATGAATTAAATGAACGAAGTAAATAAAACATTGTTTATTCCCCTATATGGGAAAGCTTTTGTCAGCAACCGGAATATTATTTTGAAGGATTCGGATGCTGAAAGAATCTGGGCAGAGGAAGGCTTTAAATTACATGGAAAATCCAAATCGAAATGGTTGGCCTACAATATGGCCATGCGTGCCAGAGTATTTGATGATTGGACTGATTCGATGTTTGAGAATAACAGAGATGCGCTTGTTTTACATGTGGGTTGCGGTTTGGACAGCAGATACAGACGAATAAAACAATCATATAAATTATGGTTAGATTGTGATTTGCCGGATGTGATAGCTGTTCGGCGTAAATATTATGAGGAAACAGAAAATTATCGCATG
>JAFZGJ010000138.1 GCA_017555455.1 Lachnospiraceae bacterium | reverse complement strand
ATCGAGTTTTTAATCGAGTGTTAATCGAGTGGCACTCGATTGAAAACTCGATTAGAAATTTAGGAAAATTTTATTATGAAATCCTAACCACATCCTGACCATATCATAACCAATTTGGTTATGATGATTTGTCCTTTGTTTTATGGTTCTAAAATAAATGTTGGGAGCTGTCGCACTAAATAAAAATTAGTGCGGCAGCACTTTTTTTCTAAAAACCAAGAGCCGGGCTTCGAAAAGTCCGGCTCTTGGTGTAAAATTTATTTATGCTACTAAATAAAAAATTACAGAAAGATTATACAACATCTTCTGTGTATTATCAAATCAAACTTCCGCTGGATTTGGAAATTTTAATCCCATCAGATGATCTGGTACGTCTACTGAGTGCTTTTGTTGAGGGAATGGAACTCAGTGATATTTATAAAACATATGGAAAAATAAAGAAAAATCAGGCGTCACCAAGGCAACTGTTTAAGATTATCATTTATGCCAGCATGAATCGTATCTATTCAAGCAGAGATATTGAAACTGCATGCCGCAAAGACATTAACTTTATGTATCTGTTAGAAGGGAAACCTGCTCCTGATCATGCAACAATCGCACGCTTTATTTCGCTGCATTTTTCACAGTGTTCAAAGAAAACATTGGCTGAAGTAACTGGTATTCTCTATGAATTAGGTGAAATTTCCGGAAAAAGTATTTTCATTGACGGTACAAAAATAGAATCCGCAGCAAATAAATATACTTTTGTCTGGAAAAAGCTGTTACGAAATGTCAGTCCAGACTGTTTGACAAAATCAAAATTCTGGTGAAGGAATGTGAAACAGCCTATGGTCTTAAGATTTCTTACAACAACAAAATATCTCTTCATACTTTAAAGAGACTGCGCAAGAAACTTTATAAGATAAAAAATGAAGAACAGATTAAGTTTGTATATGGTGTTGGGAAAAGAAAGTCAGCTCTTCAAAAATCTGTCGAAACCCTAGAGCCTTACATAGAAAAACTAAAAGAATACACAAAAAAGCTTCATATTTGTGGAGAACGTAACAGCTATTCTATAACTGATCCGGATGCCACGTTTATGAAAATGAAGGAAGATGCCATGATGAATGGACAGTTAAAACCAGCCTATAATCTCCGGCATGGTGTTGATTCTGAATATATTACCTGGCTTACAATCAGCGAAAGACCAGCGGATACCAGAACCTTGATTCCGTTCCTGAAAGAGATGGAAGAATATCTAACATTCAAATATAAAGAAATCATAGCTGATGCAGGATATGAAAGTGAAAAAAACTATCTGTTCTTAGAAGATAATGATCAGCTGGCTTTTATCAAACCACAGAACTATGAAATTTCAAAAACCAGAAAATATCAACAGGATATCAGCCGTATGGAAAACATGGATTACGATGCTGATAATGACACGTATTGCTGTAGGAATGGACAGATGTTAACTGCTCAGAGCATCATTCTCGCAATCGGCTATAACATAAATAAGCTTCATCGCAAAATCCAGTCCGAAAGAACAGGACAACACTTGTTTTCATTGAAGAAAACAGCATAAATTTTGACAGTTCAAAATGTAAATTTGAAATAGCTTTCTTTTATGAAAGAAGGCTTATTAAAGTATGCTTCTAATTTGGTAACCGGTTCAATATCCAAGAAATTGTCTGCAAAAACTACAAAAAGATGCCGTCGCATCTATGATTTATTCAATCATTAATGCGACGGCTCCTGACTTTTTTCTTTTATAATAAAGAAAAACCTCCCAGTGCCAGTCTCGCAAACAAACCACTAGGAGGCGCAAAAATGCATAATCATTGTATCAATAAACTCTTAAATATAGAAGACGTTATCGTGAAAAATATTTTTCATTCTGATTCTTATGTAAAAATAACCTTAGAAACCAAACCTACAGAACACATTTGTCTTGTTTGCGGCAGGATTACAAAAAGAATTCATGATTACAGAATGCATACAATCAAAGATTTACCATTTCAATTTAAGCACTGTTATCTCGTTTTAAGAAAAAGAAGATACTCCTGCTCTTGTGGTAAAAGATTTTATGAAAATTACCATTTTCTTCCTAAGTATTTTCAACGAACTTCTCGTATGACTGCATTTATTGCAGATGCCTTACATGATGCTCGTTCTATTTGTTTATCTTTAATTATTAATTTTAAATAAATTGACCAAACATTATAGTAAAACGTGTAATAAGTGAAAGGAGGCGGATAGGATGAAAAATGCTTTAGTACGGCCGACTAATGGTATTGAATTAATTATTCATAAGTATGGAAATATACTATTCCGTTTATGTCTTATTACATTGGGAAATGCAAGTGATGCAGAGGATGTTGTGCAAGAAACGCTGATTAAATATTTGCAAAAATCTCCAAAGTTTGAAAATGAGGAACACGAAAAAGCGTGGTTAATAAAGGTAGCCACAAATAAATGCAGAGATGTATTGCGATATAGAAAAAATCATCCGGTAATAGATATGGAAGAGATTGTGGAACTAACGAAAGATGCAACAGATGGTGATATTATGGATGCACTTATGACATTACCGGAAAGATTTCGAATAGTTCTTATTTTGTACTATGTAGAAGAATATAGCGTAAAAGAAATTGCAGGATTCATAGGTAAATCTACATCAGCAGTAAAAATGCGATTACAAAAAGGACGCAGAATGTTAAATGAAACATATCGGAAGGAGTATATGTAACATGGATAAAAAGAAATTTGTAAATATAATAAATGAAATTCAAATGCCAAAAGATATGCAACAAAGAATCATTGAAAAGTGTTATATAGAAACGGAGAAAAAGAGGATGAATAAAATGTTTAAAAAGCCTATGGTAGCTGTAGCATCTTTCGCTGTATGCGTATGTTTGATGGGGGTTACAGCGTTGGCAGCTACCGGAAAATTAGAAGGATATTTTAGAGATATTAAACGCTGGGATGGAGCTGTTGTTGGAACGGCCTATGAACAAGCAACAGATGAAGTTGAAATGAACATTATTGAAGTTTCAGACAAACTTGTAGTAGAAATAACTATGGTCAATTTCAAGGAAGCACCATACAGTTTCTTTGAGATGTTTGGTATTAAAAATTATAAAATTGTTGATGCAAATGGTAAAGTTATTGTAGAAAATGAAAATTTAGAAATGTCAGCAATTGCAAATAATAAGGTTCTAGTTAATGTGCCTTTAGATGATGTAGGTAATGGAGAGTATACATTAATCGTAAGTGAATTAGTAGGAGGTTCAAAAGCTGATCAGCCTTTGGGTTTAGATGGAACCTGGGAGTGTAGTTTTAGAAGATAATAAAAAATTATAAAGGTTATATAAGATAATAAATAAAGTAAAAGTAATACGAGAATTTGAAAAGTTTCAGTTTCTACTTGTAAGAGTGGAGATTGGAACTTTTTTATTATAAAGAGGGAATTGTATTCTTAAGATTTTATGAAACTAATTTAAAGTAATACTTTAGTGTGATAAAATTTTAATTGTATAATTATAATTTTTGCTCAAATGACAGAGTAAGTTCTAGTTTGTCAAAGAAAATGTTTAGTGATTCCCCGGTTGATTACAGCCGGGGAATTTTATGTACAGGAAATATGGTTAAAATAGGTGATTTTGGAAAGGAAATGGGATAAAATCATCTGT
>JAFZGJ010000137.1 GCA_017555455.1 Lachnospiraceae bacterium | reverse complement strand
CTTTTTAGACTTTGTTCTCAATTACTCTTAAAGAATTTTCGAGATTGCATTACTGTTCAATTTTCAAGGTGCTTCGCTGTTGTTTGCGACAGCTTTGTTATATTAACACGCTGTTTTTATTTTGTCAACAACTTTTTTAAATTATTTTTCGCTGTTATTTTCGCGACATCTTATTTAGATTAGCACACTCTGTCGTTTCTTGTCAACAACTTTTTTGAAAACTTTTTCTTTATCAATTGTAGAAAGTTTTCAACGGAGAAGGAGGGATTTGAACCCTCGCGCCGCTATTAACGACCTGCACCCTTTCCAGGGGTGTCCCTTCAGCCTCTTGGGTACTTCTCCATAGCCTGAATCTTTTCAGTTATTTAATTGACGATATTTACTATCGTAACGGAGAGGGTGGGATTCGAACCCACGCGCCCTTGCGGACAAACGGTTTTCAAGACCGCCTCGTTATGACCACTTCGATACCTCTCCATATCTATCTTTGAAACGTTCTTTTTGTCGAACGCAAAAATGATTCTAGCAAAGATAGTTCTTTCTGTCAACAACTTTTTTAAATATTTTTTTAAAAATTTTCAAGATATAATTTCAGCACTTTATATCCACAGATTTCTACTTCTATTTTTTCAAAAAAGCTTCCGCAATTCTCATGTCTTCCGGAGTAGTAATCTTAATATTTTCATAGCTTCCGTATACCAGGTGAACTTTCTGATTCATAAAATACTCTACTACCATAGCATCATCTGTAACAGGAATGGCGGTTTGTATTCCTTGGTTCTCCTGTTCTATTAATATAGTATACGCGTCCTTAATCAAAGCATAGTCAAAGGCCTGGGGTGTCTGTATCATCCATACCTTACTGCGCTGTGGTGTACTTTCAATATTCTGTTCATCGTCAGACAACTTGATGGTATCCTTTACAGGCATTCCCGCCACACAGGCTTTATATTCCTTTGCCCCTTCCATACATCGAGCTATAATTTCCTGGGTTAGGAAAGGTCTTGCTCCATCATGAATCAACACATAGTCTGCCTCTGTTACTGCCTGCAATCCGTGAAATACAGAATGATATCTTTCTTTTCCACCTGTCACAATGGCTTTTACTTTTGTAAATCCATAGGCATCCACTATTTCTTTCCTACAATATTCTTCTTCTCCGGCCCCTACTACCAGAACAACTTCTTGAACAGGGCTGTCTTGAAACGCTTTCAAAGCATAATATAAAACAGGTTTGTCCTGTATCAGCAAATACTGTTTCTGAATCTTACTTTCCATACGTTTTCCCTGACCTGCTGCCAGACACACTGCTGCTATTTTCATATCCGTTCTCCCAACTTCAAATTCGGTACAGCATTTAAATCATATCCATGACGTACTCCTTTCATGTATTCGTAGTACGCTGCCACTCCAATCATTGCCGCATTATCGGTACAGTAAATAGGAGAAGGATGATAAAACTCAATTCCGTTTTCTTCACATGCCTTTATCATAGCTTCTCTTAAATGAGAATTAGAAGCTACTCCTCCGGCAATAGCAAATTTATGAAAACCGTATTTCTGAACAGCACTCATAGAGTGGTCTACCAAAACGTCTACCACTGCTTTTTGAAAGGAAGCTGCCACATCTGCCTGATGGATTTCTTCTCCTTTCATCTGACAGGAATTCAAATAATTCAGCACCGCAGATTTTAACCCACTAAAACTGAAATCATATTCACTTTCCCCAACTTTTGCTCTTGGGAAATGGATAGCCTCCGGATTGCCTTCCCGGGATACTTTATCAATTTTGGGTCCTCCGGGATATCCCAAACCAATAGCTCTTGCAACCTTATCAAAGGCTTCTCCTGCCGCATCATCTCTGGTACGGCCTAAAATTTCATATTCGCCATAGTCCTTTACTTTAACAAGATGGGAATGACCGCCGGATACTACCAAACAAATAAAGGGTGGTTCCAATCCTTTATTTTCTATAAAATTGGCACTAATATGCCCCTCTATATGGTGAACGCCGATTAATGGTTTTTTCAGCCCAAATGCCAACGCCTTTGCTGCAGATACTCCTACCAGTAATGCTCCCACCAAGCCGGGACCATAGGTTACGGCAATGGCATCTATGGTTTCAAAGGTCACTTCTGCTTCCTGCAAAGCCTGCTCTATAACCTGATTTATTTTTTCTATATGCTTTCTGGACGCAATTTCCGGAACTACACCGCCATATAAAGTATGCAGGGCAATTTGGGAAGATATAACATTAGACAATACTTCTCTTCCATTCTTTACTACTGCTGCTGCGGTTTCGTCACAGGAACTCTCGATTGCCAGAATATAAACATCTTTCTTTTCTATCACTGTGCGCCTCCCTGTAATTGTTTATGGTTTTCTGCCAAATCCCAACCATAAATCTTCCAGTGTCCTTCTAAATCCATTCTAAGAAGGAATACTTCTTCTATGGGTTGTATTACGGTTCCAACCCTAATGTTATATGTACAATATAATCTTGCAAATTCATACCCATCCTCCGTAAAATCGTAAACATCCGTACTGGAGGAAGTTCCGTAAGAAGAAATATAATAATCTTTTTCTTTAAATGCCTGAATTTCACTCTTTAAATCATAAAGATATTGTTCTTCTGTTTTATTTGCCACCAAATCATGGTCATATAATTCCTGAGCCTTCATAGCAAGAGCATACAATTCTTCTTCCGTACATTCTTCATTATAAAAGCACTTAGTAATTTCGCTGTAATATTTAATTACTTCTTTAGGTGTTTGAGGATAATTTGTTGTAAGATTTCTGGAAAGCACTTCCTGAACAGCTGTTAATTGCACATAATCCTCCGGTTTGCTTTTTTCGATTCTCAGATTTATCAAATAATACGCAAGAAGCACACATCCCATGGCTAAAAGCAAAAAAAACGCACCTCTTGGGGTTTTAAATCGTTTCATCCTATGTCCTCCACTACTTTTCATCCTCAAATTTAAGTTCTATACTCATTCCGTCTTTGGCCGCTTTTGCATTGGCAAAAATGGATTTTACATCTTTCATATATTCTTCCGGGCGAATCAGGGATGGACTGTAATGAGTCAGCCACATCTGTTCCACCTGTGCTTTTTTTGCCATTTCTGCTGCTTCATAAAAGGTCATGTGCTTATATTCCTTGGCTTTTGCCTTTTTCTCCGGCTCTCCATACATACCCTCACAAATAAACAAATCAGCATTCTTGGCGTGAGTTACAATGCCCTCTGTAGGTCTGGTATCTGTACAATAGGTTAACTTAATTCCTTTTCTTGCACCGCCCATAACCATATCCGGAGTGTATATCTTACCCTCCAGTTCCAGGGTTTCTCCTTTTTGTAACCGTCCCCAATAACGTTTTTCCAGCCCCAGACTTTCTGCTTTTATAGGATCAAATTTTCCTGCTCTGTGAACAAGAATATTATAACCATAACAGGCTACATTGTGGTTTACTCTGAAGCACTGAATCTCAAAGCCGTCAAAAACAAAGCTTTGGGTACTTTCTGTAATTTCCTGACAAATAATTTCAAAAGGAAGTTCCGGTGCTATGACACGCAATGCGTTTACCACTTTGGTAAGTCCTTTGGGTCCAATCATCAACAGTGGCTCCGTTCTTTCTGCATTTCCCATGGTTAATAACATTCCCGGCAAGCCACTGATATGGTCTGCATGATAGTGGGTAAAGCAAATAATATCAATAGGTTTAGGACTCCAGCCCTTTTCTTTCATGGCAATTTGAGTTCCTTCTCCACAATCAATTAAAATACTCTTTCCGTTATAACGTGCCATCAACGAAGTCAGCCAACGATATGGCAGAGGCATCATTCCCCCTGTTCCTAACAAACAAACATCTAACATCTAAGCACCCTTCCTTAATCTAATACTTATAAAAATTCTTTCGTTTCCGTAATCAGGGCAGGATTTTGAAATCCGTCAACCCACCTGTCGAAACAGGATTCACATAAATCAAAGCTGTAAATATAACCGTCTTTATTACTAAAATAATCAAAGGGATAGTCTACACTGAAACAGCCTTCTTTTAAAATTCCATCTTGTACCACAAGTTCTTTTCCACATTGATTGCAACATACCTTAACCAACTGTGATTCCTGTAATTCTATTTCTCTATATTCTCTCATCCTTAGGATTCCTTTCTATCAGTTCCGTTTTCAGGTCATCCTTAAGTATACAGGATTTTGTGTTGTTTCGGTTTGGAAGTTTTTAGCTGCTCGGCTAAATTATGCCATACATTTTATCTTTTCCACATAATCAGAGCATCCTCTGTTGGTTCTTCATAAAAGTTCTTGCGAATTCCTTCTGTCACAAAACCAAGACTTTCATATAAATGGATGGCTGCCATATTACTTTTTCTAACCTCCAAAGTAAAAGCTTCTACTCCCATTCCGGTCCCTTCTTCCATAAGCCTCAACAACATCTCTTTTCCGATGCCTTTTCCTCTCATAGAAGCTTTTGTCACTACATTGGTGATTTCTCCATCACCTACAATATTTCTAAGACCACAGGAAGCCACAACCTCCTGCCCTAATATACCAACCAAATAGCAGGCATCTTTATTTAAAATCATTTCCAAAAAAGATTCCCTATGCCAAGGCATAGAAAATGCTTCTTCTTCCAAAACACAAACCGCATCTACATTTTCTTCCGTTAAAGGTTTAATTATGAGTTCCACGTTCCAATTCCTCATTCCTTTCTCTTTCTGCCTGAGAAAGTCTTAAATAATCCGGCATATGGCTTGCGGCTGCCTCCATCTTTCCTTCTTCTGCATAAGTCAGTGCCAAAGCCCCTAAAGCTGCTGCTCTTTGTCTATTACAGCTTGCAGGTGCAAAGGAAAACGGAACCGTTACTTTTTCTTCCAACTGAGCTTTGAAGACCGGTACTCCATCTCCCAGGAAAATAACTTCTCTGCCCAATTCATTAATCTTATCTATAATTTCTTCCAAAGCAACAGCACATTGTGCTGCTATAACCCTAAGCTCATATTTATTTTCTTTTCTTACAAATTCATATAATCCTGTATAGGTCTGATTTCTTCTGGCATCCATAAGAGGACAAACTACCTTATCTGTTCCGTATAAATTATATGCCAACCCATCTACCGTAGGGATTCCGATTAAAGGTTTATTTAATGCCTGCCCTAATCCCTTGGCTGTTGCAGAACCGATACGAAGCCCTGTAAAAGAACCGGGACCTGCAGCAACTGCAATGGCATCTATGGAATTCAAGTCCAGATCCACCATTTTACTTACTTCATCCAGCATAGGAAGCAGCGTTTGGGAATGTGTTTTTTTATAATTAATAGTGTACTCTGCAATGCAATTTTCATCTTCTAAAACTGCCACACTGGCAACCAAACCAGAACTGTCTAATGCTAATATCTTCATGCCTACGGTTCTATCTCCTCTATAGTTATTTTTCGGTAATCGAAGCCTTTTTCCAAATCCTTTTCTATGGTAATCTGACGATACTTGGAGGGCAAAATCTCTTCGATTAAATTTGCCCATTCAATAAAGGTTACACCTTCACCATAAAAATAGTCTTCATATCCTATTTCATCCATTTCTTCCACATCTCCGATGCGGTACACATCAAAGTGATAGAAGGGCAATCTCCCCTCATCATACACCTGCACAATGGTAAAGGTTGGACTGGATATAGGTTCTAAAATCTCAAGCCCCTTAGCAACACCTTTGGTAAAGGCGGTCTTCCCGACACCCAAATCACCCAGCAGTGTATATACTTCTCCCGGCTTTGCTTCTTTTCCTATCTTAACTCCTAATTCAAAGGTTTCAGTTTCACTAAAACTTTCAAAAATCATATATCCTCCGCTATTTAAGCTTTAATTTTTACTTTTGCAGGCGGCATATGTTTACTGATCATTTCAATTACCGCCACTTGTTTGTCTTTTAAATCTTCTCTTGGAAAAATACAGGCATTTACCGGAGAGGTGTATAAAATAATACTTTTTCCGGTAGATGTAGCCTTAACCATATGCTCCCACTGCTGAAACTCTTTCGCTTCTCCCTGAGAAATTTCCACCCCATCCTCTGTCATACGATAATGAAGAGGTTCTTTAAAGGCCGGTGTAGCCAACATTTGCTGTTTACTTTTTAAAAATAATGACCAAGGCAGATATGCCAAAAGTACAATTCCCGCAATAAGCCAAATTACATATTTCGTCACTGCAAATCCTACCAGCATAATTGCTCCCACTGCGGTTCCCAATACTCCCTGAAAACTGCCGTAAGTATGATGCAGCATATAATCATATAATACCTTAGAGTCAACTTTAACGTCAAATTCTAATTCCATGAAGTTTCTCCGTTTCCATTACTTTTTTAAACTATGGTTCATTATATACTACAATTTCTTTTCCGTACAGAGTTTTTGTCATAAACCTCTTCTCTGCTACGTATGATATATCAAAGGAGGAGTGCCTTATGAACAAAAAAGCTAAAATCGTGGTTTTACATATGAAAGAATTGATTTATACGGGGATTTTTTTAATCCTGGGGATTTTATTTGTAGTCATCCTTGTTCTTATGTTTTCTGACAAAAATCCTGACACAGCCTCAAACACCCTGTATACTCCCGGACAATATACCACTACTCTTACCTTCAACGGAAGTGTAGCAGATGTGAAAGTAACGGTGGATGAAACTTCCATCACTTCCATCACTTTAGACAATCTGGAAGAATCTGTTTCCGTTATGTATCCCTTAATGGAACCGGCTCTGGAAGAACTATCTTCGCAAATTATAGAGACACAGTCTTTAGATAATATATCCTATGCCGAAGACCGTCAATATACCTCCATGCTTCTTTTGGATGCCATCGCTTCCTCTTTGGAACAGGCAAAGCACCCTGAGGAACAAATTTCTTCCCAATAATAACGCCATTTTTTATTCCTTCTTTTATCACAAAAACACGAGACTGCATTCCGGCAAGCCTCGTGTTTTTATTTTTATATCTCTATTTTGTCTAATTGTTTCAGCCAAATGTCTGCCACTGCATCGGAAGGCATTCGCAAATCTCCCCTTGGAGAAACAGATACACTTCCCACTTTAGGTCCGTCAGGCAAACAGGATCGTTTAAATTGCTGGGTAAAGAAACGACGGCAGAAGGTTTTCAACCATTTCAAAACAATTGCCTTCTCATACTGTGTTTCAAAAGCTTCCACTGCAATCCGATATATTTTTGCCGGTTCATAACCAAAGCGTAACATATAATACAGAAAGAAATCATGAAGTTCATAAGGTCCCACCAAATCTTCTGTTTTTTGTGCAATAACACCGTCTACCGGTGGTAATAATTCGGGACTTACAGGAGTATCTAATACATCCAGCAGAATACTTTTTAACTCCTCTTCCTGACAGGTATCTGCATAGTATTTCACCAAATAACGAACCAAGGTTTTTGGAACCCCTGCGTTGACACCGTACATGGACATGTGGTCTCCGTTATAGGTCGCCCAGCCTAAAGCAAGTTCTGACATATCTCCCGTACCGATTACCATTCCGTTTTCCCGGTTGGCAATATCCATTAACACTTGGGTACGTTCTCTTGCCTGACTATTTTCGTAAGTTACATTATGGTTGTCCTTATCATGTTTTATATCTCTGAAATGCAGTGATACAGATTCTTTAATATCCACTTCTTCCAGTACCGCTCCCAAGGCATGGGTCATATTACAGGCATTGTCATAGGTTCTATCCGTGGTTCCGAAACAAGGCATGGTAACACAACGGATTTGATTTCTGGGAATTCCCAGCATATCAAAAGCTTTAGCAGTTACCAAAAGCGCCAATGTAGAATCCAATCCTCCGGAAATCCCGATAATGGCATGACCGCAATTTGTATGGGCTAATCTCTTTTTCAAGCCACTTGCCTGAATCTTAAAAATGTTTGCTAAACGTACATTTCTTTCTTCTTCGTTCTGTGGAATAAATGGCATAGGAGAAAATTTTCTGTCTAAAATACAATCTTCGGCTTCCACATGGAATTTTACCGTAATATAATTTCTGTCACAATTTTCAAAAATATTTTTTCGTACTCTTTCGTGCATTAATCGGAATACATCCAAATCCTGACATAGAATTTCTTCTTCAAAATCAAATTTTTCCCCTAACAGATTCCCATTTTCTGCAATAATTTTGTGACCAAAGAAAACTAAGTCCTGAGTAGACTCTCCTTCGCCGGCACCGGACATAAGATATCCTGCTGCCAACCGTTTACTGGCAGTTACCGCTGCACTTCTACGATACTCATCCGCTCCCACCATTTCTCCCGAAGCAGATGGGTTTACAATTATAGCTGCTCCTGCCAACACATGTTCCTGGGCCGGCTGTTTTACAGCAAACAAATCTTCTCCGATTTCACAGCCTACCACAAGTTCTTCCAAGGTATCTGCCTGTAATAAAATTTTATTTCCAAAAGGAATTTCATAACCAAAGAAGGGCACATATTCCAACCCTTCTTCTGCCGGCGCAAAATAACGCAATCCATCTCTGTCGCCATAGTTTGGGACCTGAGTCTGAGGTATCAATGCCAGTACTTTTCCGCGGTTTAATGCTGCCGCCACATTATATAAGCGGTTTCCTTTTTTCCATGGAAGTCCCACAAAAATCAAAGCATCCACCTGCGCTGTTTCCGCAGCAAGCCATTGCAAAGCATTTTTACTTTCTTTGATTAAAATATCCTGTAAAAACAAATCATTGCTGGTAACTCCTGTGAGAGAAAGCTCCGGCAGAACTATAATCTTCGCTTTTCTGTCTGCACATTTTCCGATAACATCCAATGCTCTTTCGGCATTAAACTGTGGATTTGCTACTTTGATACGTGGGGTTGCTGCTGCTACTTTTACAAAACCATGCTGCATAGAAATTACCCGCCTTTCTATTGTTTCCGTTTTCTTTTTTGTTATCTTCTTACCTTCTTTAAAATTTCTTTTAATTCCTCAACACTAAATACATAATTAGTATTACAGAAATGACAATTCATTTCAATTTCTTTTCCCTCATCAACCAGTTCCTGTAAATCTTTCTTACCAATACTGATCAACGCTTTTTCCACTCTGTTTTTGGTACAGTTACAATAAAATTCTACCGGTGTAGTATCTGTAATTTCAACATCAAATCCTCTTAACAGAATTTCAAGAATCTGTTCCGGGCTGTTTCCGTCTTCAAACATTTTGGTAACAGAATCTACTCCTTTTAAATTTTCTTCCAATTTGTTAATTACACTATCATCAGCAAAAGGCATTAACTGGATAATAAAACCTCCCGCCTGTTTTACGGTGTTGGTTTCTTTATCCATCAACACTCCTAAACCTACAGAAGACGGTACCTGTTCACTGGTGGCAAAATAGTAGGTTAAATCCTCTGCAATTTCACTGGTCTGCATCGCTACCTGTCCTACATAAGGATCCTTTAAGCCCATATCTTTAATGACACTTAATACACCAAGTCCTACCGCACCGGCCACATCCAGTTTCCCTTTACTGTTGGCCGGAATCACTACATCCGATACCTTTGCATAGCCCTTAACACGTCCCTTAGAATCTGCGGTTACGGTCATCCCCTGCATAGGACCGCTGCCGTTTACTTGTAAGGTTAAAATATCCTTTTCTCCCTTTAACATGCTTCCCATCATAGTTCCTGCAGTCAAAAGTCTTCCCAATGCTGCGGTAACTACAGGGCTGGTATTATGTGCCGCTCTGGCAGTTTCTACAATATCTTTTGTTTTTACTGCAAAAGCACGAATCTGTGCATTAGCAGCAATAGCTCTTACTAAATAATCTGACATCTTTTAACTCCATTTATTCTTCTTTTTTATTTTCCCTGCTCTCTGGCAATACAATAAATTCTTTCACTGGTTTCTGTAACCGCTTCATGGGTATCTGCATCTATGGCTTTCACAAATTCCATTCCGGCTTTTTTCAGAGACTGCTTCATCTGTGCTAAACGATACCCTCTTTGATAATGGTTTTCTTCGAATTTACGGAAACGCTCATCCTCTTCTTTCACAAAAATAGTCAGGTCGTATTCATTAATTTCTTCTTCCTCGTGATAATAGTTTTCCCAAATAAAACTACAATCCTCTCTATTTTCCGCAATCGTGGAATCCCCAATTACTTCTTGATATTTATACACAGTATTAAAATCAAAAATAAAAATTCCTTTTGGATCCAGATAATTGTTTACCAATCGGAAGGTCTGCACCAGGTCCTCCTCTTCTAACAAATAATTCAAGGAATCACAGACACTAATCACCGCACCAACCGTTCCATACAGTTCAAACTCCCGCATATCCTGTAAAAGATAAAGGATATTTTCTCCTGAAATTTCTCTCTTTTCCATGGCAATGGCTAACATCTGTTCTGAATTATCCACACCAATCATATCATATCCTTCCTTTGACAGCATTTCAGTCAAAGTCCCTGTACCACATCCCAAATCCAAAACCAAGCCTTTGGGTACTTTATATTCTCCCAAAATCCCCACTAAAAATTCACACCACTCTTCATAGGGTGTTTCATCCATAAAAGTGTCATATACATCGGCAAAATCAGTATAAGCTTCCATGTTTATCCTCTTCCATTTCTTTTCACTATATCTGATATTTTACAGTATCCTTTACTGTTTTTGGGCAATATATTTCTTTAGGAATGTAAGTAACGTATCCATTTCTTCATCCGTACCGATGGAAATTCTAAGATAATTATCAATCCGTGGTTTCTTAAAGTAACGCACAAAAATATTTTCCTTTTTGCAGGCTTCAAACAACTCTGCTGCCGGTATACTTTCATGGGTGGCAAAAATAAAATTGCTCATGGCATCCGGGAAGGAAAATCCCAATTCTTTCAATTCCTTTTTCACCCGTTCTCTGGTAGCAATTACTTTTCCCACAGTTTCTTTAAAATAAGCATCATCTTTAACACAGGCCACTCCCATGGCAATGGATGTCTGGTTCATAGTATAAGAATTGAAGGAAAATTTCACATCATTCAAATATCCGATTAATTTCTCATTCCCTATGGCATAGCCGATTCTCATACCTGCCATGGCTCTGGATTTGGAAAAGGTCTGAATCACCAACAGATTTTCGTATTTTTCCAATAAAGCCAAGGCACTGGCTCCGCCGAAATCTATATAGGCTTCATCCACCATCACAACTACGTCCGGATTGGACTTTAGAATGTCTTCTATCATGGATAAATCCTCTAATACACCGGTAGGCGCATTAGGATTGGGGAAAATAATCCCTCCATTTTCTCTTTTATAATCTTCCGGATTGATTCTGAAATCCTCGGTTAATGCAATTCTTTCATATGGAATTCCAAATAATTCCGCCCAAACATCATAGAAAGAATAAGTGATATCCGGAAATAAAATAGGTTTCTTACTATTAAAAAATGTCATAAAGGCATTGGCAATGACATCATCAGAACCTACCCCTACAAAAACCTGCTCTACATTAACTTTATAATAATCTGCCAATGCTTGTCTTAAATCAGTTACCGCCGGGTCCGGATACAGACGCATACAATTTGCAGATAAATTCTGCAATGCATCCATCACCTTGGGACTTGGTGGATAGGGACATTCATTGGTATTTAATTTTATCATTTTCTCTGCCTTTGGCTGTTCTCCCGGAACATAAGGCACTACTTTTCGTACATTGTTTTCCCAACTCATTTTTACTTTCTCCTTGTATGTCAACTGCTGTACGCGTGTGAACAGTATACTATAGCCGGTGAGAAGTTGCAATGTAGTTTTTAACAGTAATTTGGGCGGATATACTTACCTCAGTGTCATATTTATCTGCAAAATTTATATGTATTTTCTCCCCTTTTTTTAATATATGGAATGCAGACTGAGATATAATTTTATATTTTGTGGTAACAGAATCCGCTATCATTTGTTCGGGAATTTTAAGATAATAGTTCCCTCTTTTTTTACGTATCCAGAGATATCCCAGATAAAGATAACTTTCTTTTTCTTTAAAATTGTAGATTTTTACCGTTGCGTAGTAATAATAAAAAATAATCCAAGCGATATCAAACAGTAAAATTACAATTCCTATATAGTGCCAAGTTGATAAATTCATACTTTTACCCTTTGCCTTTCCCTATAAACTGATATAAAATATGGTTGTTGAAAAAAATTTACGGAGTGCTTTATGAAAAAATTATATTATGAAGATGTACATATGACAGAGTTTGAAGCTACTGTTACAGAATGTATTTATGATGAAAAGAAAAAAATATATAAGGTTGTCCTAGACCGGACGGCGTTCTTCCCGGAAGAAGGCGGACAGGTGGCAGATACGGGAACTCTTACTTTCGCCTGCAACAATTCTTCTGCCTTCTGCACCTTACCGTTGCTAGATGCCCATATTAAAAATGATATCATCTACCACTATGTGGAACAGGAAATTCCTGTCGAAACCACTGTAAGGGGATGCGTGGATTGGTGCCGGCGTTTTGATTTTATGCAACAGCATTCGGGAGAACATATTATTTCCGGTCTGGTGAATAAATATTATGGATATGATAATGTAGGCTTTCACTTAGGATTGCAGGACGTTACTCTGGATTTTAATGGCGTACTTACCCTGGAGCAATTACGTGAAATGGAGGAAAAAGCAAATGAAGCTGTGTGGAAAAATCTTCCTGTCATCATTACTTATCCTTCCTCTGAAGAATTATTATCTATGGAATATCGAAGCAAACTGGATTTAACGGAAAATGTCAGAATTGTTACCATTCCCGGATATGATATTTGCGCCTGCTGCGCCCCTCATGTGGATACCACAGGACAAATTGGCATTATTAAAATCACCAATGTGCAATCTCACCGTGGTGGTGTTCGCGTCAACATCTTATGCGGAAATCGTGCTTTACAGGACTATTCCGTAAAACAAAATAATGCCTTTGCAATTTCTGCTTCTCTTTCCGTAAAACAGGATTTAATCGGGGATGGGGTAGAGCGTTTGAAGGAGGAAAACCTTAAGCAAAAAGAAGTTATAAACAGATTACAGACAACTATTTTAGAACATCTTGCTGCTACTCTTCCTACTCCGGAAGAAAGCAATCATGCCATTCTTTTTGTAGAACCTATGGACGATATTGCCATACGTAATTTGATTAATGACTTAGTTCCTAAATATGCAGGTTATGTAGGCGTTTTCTGGGGAAATGATATGGAAGGTTACCGCTACATTGTGGGTAGCAGCAGTTTAGATTGCCGTGAATTAGCTGCTGTACTTCGTGAAAAATTCAGCGCTAAGGGCGGCGGAAAAGCACCCATGATTCAAGGCAATGTTGTTGCAACAAAAGCGCAAATTGAAACTGTCACTGGGATAATATAAAGAAAATTTGAGGCTGAAAGCTTTTTGCTTTCAGCCCTTTTTTAATTTTCTGTACTTGGTTTTAAGTTAATCCATTTAAGATAACCATTGATAAATGTGTCGATGCTTCCATCCATTACAGCATCCACATTACCACTTTCTACATTGGTTCTGTGGTCTTTTACCATGGTATATGGCTGGAATACATAGGAACGAATCTGGTTTCCCCAGCCGATTTCCGTCACTTCACCTCGAATATCGGATAATTTTTCTGCATTTGCTTCCTGCTTCAACATATAAAGTTTGGCTTTCAGCATCTGCATTGCTTTATCTTTGTTCTGGTGCTGGCTTCGTTCATTCTGACACTGTACTACAATTCCGGTAGGCATATGGGTAATTCGAATGGCAGAAGAAGTTTTATTAATATGCTGCCCTCCCGCACCACTGCTTCGGTAAGTGTCTATACGAAGGTCTTTTTCATCCACTTCTACTTCCAAATCTGCTTCAATATCCGGCATAACATCTAAGGACACAAAGGATGTCTGTCGTTTCCCCTGTGCATTAAAGGGTGAAATACGTACCAAACGATGTACCCCTTTTTCTGATTTCAGATATCCGTAAGCATTTTCCCCGTTTACCTGAAAGGTTACAGACTTGATTCCTGCCTCGTCTCCGTCCAGATAATCCAATACTTCTACAGAGAAACCTTTTTTCTCTGCCCAACGGGTATACATACGATAAAGCATACTTGCCCAATCACAGGATTCCGTCCCTCCTGCTCCGGCATTGAGCTTTAAAATAGCATTATTATTATCAAACTCTCCGGAAAGAAGGGTTCCGATTCGAATATCTTCTAAAATAGAAATAAAACCATCCAGCTCATTTCTGACTTCAGATATCATATCCGGGTCTTCTTCCTCATATCCCATTTCAATTAGGGTTTCGATATCCTCATACTGCTGTAACAACTTATTACAGGTTTCCACAGTATCTTTTAAGCTTTTAAATTCTTTCATTTTTTGATTGGAAACTGTCGGATCATCCCAAAAATCGGGCGCCTCCATTTCTCTTTCCAATTCTTCCATTTTCTTTGACTTACCTTCTAAGTCAAAGTGAATCCCTCACTTCCGCTAATGGCGTTTTGTAAGAGAGAAGTTCTGACTTCATCTGGTCTAATTCAACCACTTGCATTCACCACACTTTCTTATATATGATACCATTCAGAATGTTTTATCTATTTTCTGCCGCAACACTGTTTATATTTTTTACCGCTTCCGCATGGGCATGGATCGTTTGGATATACTTTTGTTTCCGCACGTTTTACAGGCGCTTTTGCTAGGGAATCATCCTTGTTGGTTCCGGTTACTTTGGCAACCTGCTCTCTTTCAACTTTCTGTTCCACTTTTACATGTAAAAGAAGTTTTACGGTATCTTCCTGAATGTTAGCTGTCATGGTGTCAAACATATCATAACCACTCATTTTATATTCAACCAATGGGTCCCTCTGTCCGTATGCCTGTAAGCTGATACCCTGACGAAGCTGATCCATATCATCAATATGATCCATCCATTTTCTGTCGATTACTTTCAGTAAAATAACCCTTTCCAATTCACGGATAGCTTCGCTTTCCGGAAATTCTGCTTCTTTAGCTTCGTATAATTTTACTGCTTCTTCTTTTAAAGTCTGTTTTAAGCTGTTTTTCTTTAAGTTAGCAACTTTATCTTTGGTAATTTTGTTCATGGGAATTACAGGAAGTAATAAATGATTTAATTCTTTTAAATCCCATTCTTCACTATCGGAATCTTCCCCTACTACCATATCTACCGTATTATCTACAATATCTGTAATCATTTTATAGATAACATCCCGCATACTTTCACCATCTAAAACACGGCGTCTTTCTGCATAAATAATTTCTCTCTGTTCGTTCATAACCTGATCGTATTCTAACAGGTTCTTACGGATACCATAGTTATTATTTTCAATCTTCTTCTGGGCCGTTTCAATGGCATTGCTTAACATCTTATGCTCGATTTCCTGATTTTCCGGAATGCCAAGAGTGTTAAACATGGTAATCATTCTGTCGGAACCAAACAAACGCATCAAATCATCTTCCAAGGAAATATAGAATTTAGATTCTCCCGGGTCTCCCTGACGTCCGGAACGTCCACGGAGCTGATTATCTATACGTCTGGATTCGTGTCTTTCCGTACCGATAATTTTCAAACCACCTGCAGCTTTTGCTTCCTCATCCAGCTTAATGTCCGTACCACGACCTGCCATATTGGTGGCAATGGTTACTGCTCCATGAATACCTGCATCTGCTACGATTTCCGCTTCCATTTCGTGGAATTTAGCATTTAACACCTTATGAGGAATTCCACGTCTTCTAAGAAGTGTACTGATTTCTTCCGAAGCTTCAATGGTAATGGTACCTACTAATACCGGCTGTCCTTTAGCATGAGCTTCTTCTACTGCATTACAAATGGCAAATAATTTTTCTTTTCTGGTTTTATATACGGCATCCTGATGGTCAATTCTGGCTACCGGTCTGTTGGTAGGGATTTCAATAACGTCCATACCATAAATATCCCGGAATTCGTGTTCTTCCGTTAAGGCAGTACCTGTCATACCTGCCTTCTTTTCAAACTTATTAAAGAAATTCTGGAAGGTAATATTGGCAAGAGTTTTACTTTCTCTCTTAACCTTTACATGTTCTTTTGCTTCAATTGCCTGATGAAGCCCGTCAGAATAACGGCGTCCCGGCATAATACGTCCGGTAAATTCATCTACAATCAGAACCTGATCATCCTTCACTACATAGTCCTGGTCACGGAACATTAAATTGTGCGCTCTTAAAGCAAGAATAATATTATGCTGGATTTCCAGATTTTCCGGATCTGCCAGGTTTTCAATGTGGAAGAACTGCTCTACTTTTGTTACACCACGTTCTGTCAGGTTTACATTCTTATCTTTTTCATTAACAATAAAGTCCCCTGTTTCTTCCTGCATGATACCCATAATGGCATCCATCTTAGAAAGATCTTCCATATCTTCACCACGTTCCAACTGACGCGCTAAGATATCACAAACTTCATATAATTTGGTAGATTTACCACTCTGTCCTGAAATAATCAACGGTGTTCTTGCCTCGTCGATTAAAACAGAGTCCACTTCGTCGATAATGGCATAATGTAAATCACGAAGTACCAACTGTTCTTTGTAAATTACCATGTTATCTCTTAAATAATCAAAGCCCAGTTCGTTATTGGTAACATAGGTAATATCACAGTTATAAGCTTCTCTTCTTTCTTCGCTGGTCATGCTGTTTAAAACAACACCAACCTTTAATCCTAAGAATTCATGAATCTGTCCCATCCACTCTGCGTCACGCTTTGCCAGATAATCATTGACAGTTACAACATGAACCCCTTTTCCTTCCAGGGCATTTAAGTATGCCGGAAGTGTAGATACTAAGGTTTTTCCTTCTCCGGTTCTCATTTCAGAGATACGTCCCTGATGAAGGATAATACCGCCGATTAACTGTACCCGATAGTGCTCCATGTTTAAAACACGTTTTCCCGCTTCTCTTACAACAGCAAAAGCCTCCGGTAATAAATCGTCTAAAGTTTCTCCTCCTGCAAGTCTTTCTTTAAATTCTTTTGTCTTTCCTCTAAGTTCTTCATCGCTTAACGCCTGCATAGTTGGTCGTAAAGCTTCAATTTTATCCACCAAAGGAGTAATACGTTTTAATTCACGTTCACTATGAGTACCAAACAGTTTATCAATAATCTTCATTTTTTCCTCCATGTGAAAATCGGAGATACCGATTTTACATCTCTTTCTACTGCTTACTTGAAACCTGATTTTCTATAAAATGGGAACACATCTCCCAAAAAGTCAACGTATATTGTAACAGAAATGTATTTTTTATTCAACTAGGGAATTGGGGCGTAAATCTTAACTTTTTGTGAATTATCCGTTAAAATTAAAAGAGGACACCTTCATGCCCTCTTTCAACTTTATTGTTTCGCTTCTTCTTTCTTTTTAAATATTTCTTTTAAGGATTCCGTATACGGCGCACGGGCCACACCAAACTCCGTTACAATACCTGCAATCAAATCATTGTCTGTAACATCGAACGCAGGATTAAACACTTTTACCCCAACCGGAGCCATACGTTCTTTGTACCACATTTCAGTTACTTCTTCCGGCTTTCTTTCTTCAATGGGAATCTGGTCTCCGCTTTCCAAACTCATGTCAATAGTAGATGTGGGTGCGCATACATAAAATGGCACTCCATAACGTTTTGCCACCGTTGCCACTACACTTGTACCAATCTTATTTGCAGTATCTCCGTTAGCAGTTACACGGTCACATCCTACAAACACTGCATTGACCCAACCATTTTTCATAACCATGGCAGACATATTATCACAAATTAAAGTTACGTCTACTCCTGAAGAATGTAATTCGTAAGCCGTTAATCTTGCTCCCTGAAGTAATGGTCTTGTTTCATCTGCAAACACACGGAAATTATATCCTCTTTCCTGCCCTAAATAAATAGGTGCTGTGGCAGTTCCGTATTTGCTGGTAGCCAGCTGGCCTGCATTACAATGGGTGAGAATCCCATCCCCCGGTTTTACAAGCTCCAATCCATATTCTCCAATCCTTTTGCAAACCCAGGTATCTTCTTCTTTAATGGCAATGGCTTCTTTCAATAAGCTATCCAACAATTCCTCTTTATATTTATCTTTGTTGGCAACACAAACAGCATCCATTCTCTTTAATGCCCAGGAGAGATTCACTGCTGTAGGTCTGGAAGAATCCAAATAATCTCTTTGCTTTGCAAATTCTACATAGAAAGTATCAAAATCCGGTGCTTCAATTTGTGTTGCTAAAATGTAAATGCCAAAAGCCGCAGAAACTCCAATGGCAGGTGCCCCTCTTACCTGCAAAAGATAAATAGCATCCCAAATCTCTTTTGCAGTAGACAATCTGAGAATCTCTGTTGTTCCCGGTAATTTTGTCTGATCAATAATTACAAGCTCTTTTTTTTCAACATCAATATCCACAGTTTCATATTCCATAATATTTTTCTGCCCCATATTGTCCTCCTTACAAAAATAGGGGCTGACAAGTCAGCCCCTTATGCTTTTAGTAAACTTTTGCAGCTTCTTCTTTGTTAATAACTCTTAAACCACCCTGTACAAGAGCAAGTAATTCATCTTCACCCGGATAAATTGTCATTGGAGCAATCCATTCACAAGCTTCTTTTAAGCCACGCATAACGTTTTTATCATAAGCAATACCACCGGTTACTACAATCTGATCTACTTTTCCTTTTAATACACAAGCCATGGAGCCGATATCTTTGGAAACCTGGAAAATAAATGCATTGCAAACTTCTGTTGCTTTTGGATCTCCGGCATTTACTAAATTTTCAACTTCGCGCATATCGTTAGTTCCCATGTATGCATTAAAACCGCCGTTACCTACGATTTTTTTGTAAACTTCTTTTTCTGTATACTGTCCGCTGAAGCACATTTTAATTAATGCACCGGTTGGAACACCACCTGCACGTTCCGGAGAGAAAGCACCATCTCCATCAAGAGCATTAAATACATCAACAATACGTCCGCCTGTGTGAGCACCTACGGAAACTCCGCCACCCATATGAACTACGATTAAGTTTAAATCTTCATAAGCTTTTCCGCTTTCTTTTGCGTAACGTTTTGCTACTGCTTTCTGGTTTAAAGCATGGAATACACTGGTTCTTGGAAGTTCCGGTACACCGGAGTATCTTGCCACGTCACATAATTCGTCAACTACTACAGGGTCTACGATATAAGAAGGAACACCGATTTCATCGCCGATTTCTCTTGCTAACATACCACCAAGGTTACTTGCATGCTGTCCCTGAACACCTACTTTTAAGTCTGCAAGCAATTCATCTGTTACTTCATATGTACCGCCCGGAATTGGTTTTAACATACCACCACGGCCTACTACCATGTTTAAAGATTTGATATCGCAATCATTTTCCGCTAAACAAGTAGTAATGATTTCTTTTCTGAAATCTTTCTGGTCTGCAATGGTTGCATACTGGGAAATTTCTTCTGTAGAATGTCTTAATGTTTTTTCGAAGAGTAATGTTTCATCTTCAAATACACCAATTTTGGTAGATGTAGAACCCGGGTTAATAATTAAACTTTTAATAGCCATGTGTTTTATCTCCTTATGCATTTTTAGTTATTTTTCATTGCTTCTGCAACTACTGCTGCAAGAGCGATTGAGTTTACTTTTGTTTCAAAAGAATCGGAACGGCTGGTAAGGATTACCGGTGCTTTTGTTCCTGTCAAAATACATCCGTTTTTCACTTCTGCTGTATGTACGAGGCATTTATAAACAAGATTTCCTGCATGAATGTCAGGGAATAAAAGAACGTCAGCATCACCAACGATTTTTCTTCCTTCTGCCCCTTTGTGAGCTGCTGCTTCCGGATCGATTGCCAAGTCTAAGGATAAAGGTCCGTCTACAATACATCCTGTAATTTTTCCTTCGTCGTTCATCTTTGTTAATTCTGCCGCTTCTACAGTAACAGGCATTTTAGGATTTACAACTTCCACCGCTGCAAGAGGTGCAACCTTAGGACATTCCACACCACAAGCATGGGCTACTTCTACCGTATTGGCAATAATGTTTGCTTTATCTTCTAAAGTAGGATATGTCATAAATGCTACGTCAGTTAAGAATAATAAATGATCTACCCCTTTTACTTCGAATACAGCCACGTGGGATAATGGTTTCCCTGTACGAAGACCTACTTCTTTGTCCAATACACTCTTTAAGAAGGATTTGGTATCAACCAAACCTTTCATGTACATATCCGCTTTTCCTTCACTTACTAAGGAGACTGCTTTCAATGCAGCTTCATAGGTATCTTCCACATGAATAATTTCATATCCTGTTAAATCCATATCTATAGTCGCTGCTACTTCTTCAATCTTACTCTTATCACCAACTAAAATGGCTTCTGCAATATTTCTTTCTTTTGCTGCTCTTACTGCTTCTAACACATGGGCATCCTGCGCTACCGCAACAGATACTTTTTTCACACCACAATTGTTTACTTTTTCAATCAAATCATTAAAACCTTTACTCATTTGCATGCTCCTTACATTCTAATTTTATTTTATGAAACGACAGAATCTATAGTTGGGGGAATTCTGTTGTTCCCAATTGTTAAAATTATATCACTACATATCTTAAAAAGCAAGAAATGCGCAAAATCAATTTTATCCCTTATTTTCTTTTTCTATAGATTAACTTTTCTATTCGGGGTATACTATATGTAAAAAGGGAATTGGAGATTTTATGTTTTACATTGTATTGGCTGTTCTTATTGTTATTCTCGAATGGAAACTAAAAAATTATATAGAAGCTGTTTATGATTTTTCGAAACAGGAGTTTATTTTCAAAAATAAGATTCGGATCCGAAAATACCATAATCATGGCGCTTTTCTTAATCTTATGGAAAAGAAAAAAAAAATACTTCATTTCATTTCTGTTATTTTCACTTTTGTAATCTGTATTTTCTTTTTTATTACTCTTTTTCACAAAGGAAACCGGATTTTAAAACTGGGACTGGCTTTCCTTTTAGGGGGCGCTTTCAGCAACACCTATGACCGTCTGAGCCGCAGCTATGTGGTGGACTATTTTTCCTTCTGCAGTCCCTTCCCCAAGCTGAACCGGATTGTATTTAATATTTCAGATTTTTGTATCCTTATTGGAACCTTACTTACGGTACTGAAAACCACCTGATTTTTATTTATTATTTAAATTCAAGCCTTCTGCATATTTCGTTGGGACTTGTTCATACTAAAAATAATTATTGAGTTTTAACACTCCTTAATTTCTATTATGAACAAGCCCGAATAAGCAGGAGGTATTTTTATGGTCATTCCTAAAAAACTCTATTCAAATCTGGCAGATAACATCCGCCTGTTTGAAAATACCCTTCCCATAAATAAAAGCTTTGATATTATTACGCGAGAAATCACTCTGGGTTCTACTTCCTGCTTTTTTATCGGCTTAAATGGTATGTGTGATTTACAAATTATCCAATGGCTTTTTGCAGATATTGAAACGCCGGATTTTCAGGAAAAATCCTTACAAAATTCTTCTTCCCTGCCTCAATTTGTAAAAGATCAGTTTTTTTATGCTCAAATCACCTTTTCTTCCTCTCCCCGGGAAATGATTGACAATCTCCTTTCCGGCCCCTGCCTTCTTTTAATCGATGGATACCAGCAGGGATTAATTATTGACACCAGAAAATATCCTTCCCGAAGCGTAGAAGAACCGGACACGGAAAAAGTAATCCAAGGTGCAAAAGATGGATTTACGGAAACCTTACTAACCAACTGTAATCTGATTCGCAGAAGACTGCGTGTTCCGGGACTCACCTTTTCTTTACAAAAAATAGGTACTTTCAGTAATACAGATGTTGCCATTGCTTATCTGGAAAATCATTGCGACCGGAAATTGTTAGATTATGTAACCCAAACTTTATCTACTCTGGAAACTTCCGCATTAACCATGGGAATTCAAAGTTTAAAAGAATTACTAATCAAAAAAACCTTTCTTCATCCTATGCCAAGTATTTTCATGACCGGACGGCCGGATGTGGCATGCAGTTATCTGGCTGAAGGTTATTTACTGCTTTTAGTGGATAATTCTCCTTTTGCCTGTGTACTGCCCTGTAACTTATTTCAATTTACCCAAAGTCCTGAGGACTATTACAAAAGTCCCCCGGTGGGAACTTATATCAGAATGGTACGGTTATTATGCTTTCTCATAAGCTTATTTTTAATGCCCTTATTCTTATTATTTTGTTTCAATCCGGAGTGGCTTCCTAACTTTTTACGGGGCATGATTCCCGAAAATATAAACAGAATTTCCATCTTTGTCTATGTTCTTTTCGTAGAATTTGGACTGGATTTATTTAAGTATGCCTCTGCTCATTCTGCCAATGCTTTTTCCGGTTCCTTTGCCATTGTAGGAGGCCTGTTATTGGGAGATATGGCGGTAAGTTTAAATTGGACCAACGAAGAAGTAATTTTTTATGGTGCTGCAACCCTTTTAGCATCCCTTGGAATTGTCAGTGTAGAACTATCCGATGCAGTAAAAATCTATCGCTTGTTTCTTGTTTTATTAACCGGATTTTTTCCCCGCTTTGGTTTTTTCATAGGATTGGGGCTCATTTTATTGTCTGTTCTTACCACTCCGGTATTTGGGAAAAAAAGTTATTTCTGGCCCTTGTTTCCTTTCCATAAAAAAGCATTGACAACATTGCTGTTCCGTTATCCTACGTTTAAGGTACAGCCGGAAGATGAAAAATTATCTAACCGCAAATAACTTTTATATTCCTGCCAGAGAATCAAAAACTCCTTGTATGGACAATTTCCCGAATCCCCATAAAGGATTAGGATAGGTCAGATTCTCCTCCCTGACAGCTCCACGGATCAAATAATTTTTTACTTCTCCACTTTTTAAATAATTAGCATTTCCTTCTGTAACCGCCCACTGTAAAAAATCTGCTACTCCCCCCGTAGTTATGGCAGTGGCGGCAGCAGAACCGGAGACCTTTGCAATCCTGATTTCCTGCCCGATTCCTCTTTGCACTGCACTAACGTTAACTCCGGGAGCCGCAATATCCGGTTTAATCTCACTTCCTCTGGAAAACCCTCTTCCGCTTCTTACATAAATGCTATTGGTTCTGTCAGAATATGTGGCTGTGGTAACCACATTCTCCGCATAACCGGGAATCGTAATTGTAATATTGGGATTAGGACTTAAAAAATAAGTTTCACTGCTTAAAAACTGAGTAATAGGAAGCCATACATGAAATCCCGCATTCTTTAATCCACTTTCACTTTGCAAAATTAAAGTCCAAATTCCCGGGGTTGGATTTTGAAAACGAACCGTAATCAACTCATCTCCTGTATTTCCTTCCACCAAAGCATAGCTTACGGTAATCGAAGTCCTTTCATAAACAAATTCATATTCTATTCCCCGATCTACCCTGACTCCCGTATTGGGAAGTTCTTCTCCTCCCGGGGAACGGATTGCCAAAGAAAAAATATTAGGTGCTTTTCCCCAAATTTCTGTAAGAAAGCCTCTTTCATTTTCTCCTACCCGAATCTCTATTTCTTCCTGAGTTTCTTCCTCACTTCCATTCTCCGGACTTAAATCTCCTTCATAATGATGGGCGGAATTCCCCTCGTTTCCTCCCCCCACCACAAAAATACGGCTTCGTTTACCTGCCAATCGGTTCATATAATTACTTAAAGGAGAATTACCACTGTGACTTCCATAGCTGCTTCCCAAAGCTACACAAAAAATAACGGGACGATAGAAGCTTCTTGCAAAAGTATCTGCATATTCCAATGCCATTATGATATCCGTGGATTG
>JAFZGJ010000136.1 GCA_017555455.1 Lachnospiraceae bacterium | reverse complement strand
ATAAGAAAGACAAATTCCGAATACCATAAAAAAGGCTTTTTTTACCCGTTCTGTATTTCCTGCACCATAGTTAAAGCTGATGATAGGTTGCCCTCCCTGGCAAAAGCCTTGCAGTGGCATAGTGGCAAGTTGGCATACACTATTGATGATGGTCATGGCACCTACTGCTAAATCTCCACCATAACGGGCAAGACTGGAGGTAAAGCTGATAGATAATAAGCTTTCCGTAGACAGCATTACAAAGGTGGAGATGCCAAGTCCAAGACAAGGCTTAAAAATAGCTGGATTTAATTTCATATTTTCTTTTTTTAACTTAAGAATGGTTTTTTCTCCGGTTAAGAAACGTAGAATCCAGATAGCACCTACAGCCTGACTTAATACAGTAGCCAAAGCGGCACCTTTTACTCCCATATGGAAGACAAAAATAAAAATAGGATCAAGGATAATATTAATAATGGCACCGATAATGGTGGTAAGCATACTGATTTTGGCAAATCCCTGGGTGGTGATAAAAGGATTCATTCCCATAACAATCAGGACAAAAATACTTCCTAAAATATAAATTCGTGCATAATCTACGGCATAGGGAAGAGTGGTTTCACTGGCACCGAAAAAGGTAAGTAAGGTAGGAGCAGTGACATAAAATATCAAGGTTAAGGTAACGGCAAAAATCAATAGCAGGGAAAAACAGTTTGCTACGATTTTTTCGGCTTTGTTTATGTCCTTTTGTCCCATGGCGATGGATGCCAAGGGAGCCCCACCGCTGCCGGCCAGCATGGCAAAAGCATTGATTAACATAAGAATAGGTACAAAAAGTCCTACACCGGTTAAGGCAGAAGCCCCTACTCCCGGAATGTGACCAATATAAATGCGGTCTACAATGTTGTATAATAAGTTGATAATTTGGGCAACCACAGCCGGGATTGCAAGACTTGCAAATAATTTTGGAATTTTTTCGGTTGCCATAAGCTTTGCGCGTTCAGTTTGTGTATTTGACATGGTTTCCTCCGCTTTCATAGTTTTAGTAATGTTTTCTGAAAAGTTCAATTTTATCTTTTATGATACAAATTACAGTTAATTAAAGTTTATTATATATAGAAATTCAAAAAATGCAAAGGGGATTATAGATAGCAGAGAAAATGTATCATTTCTGATGAAATATATTTGGGACTTTAAAAAATAAGAGATGCGTGTTAGAATTTATGGAAAAAATTATGCAAGGGAAATAGAGTTATGACAGAAGAAAAGCAGGATGCGGTTGTAGACATCGGAATAAAATCATTTATAACAGCAATTATAGTGATTTTTATTATGATGATATTGACTTATATATTGACATTTATAATTCCGGGAGGCAGCATTCCTTTTTGGAAATGGTTGCTTTCTCCGATTTTGGTTTTATTTGGGGAAGATAACGGTTCCTTGATTGCAATTATTGCACTTTTAATTTTACTTGGTGGTGTATTTAATTGTTTGGATAAGTTTGGTGTTTTGCGTATTTTACTGGATAAACTGACAGAAAAGTTTGGAAAGAACAGAAAAATTCTTTTGGCTGTGATTCCTTTATTTTTTATGGTACTTGGCTCTATGGTAGGAACCTATGAAGAATGTGTTCCTTTGGTGCCTGTGGTGGTTGCTTTGGCAATCCGTTTTGGCTGGGATGCTTTGACAGGATTGGGGATGAGCATTTTGGCAGCAGGTTGTGGGTTTGCGGCAGGACTATGTAATCCTTTTACCATAGGAGTGGCCCAGGAATTGGTGGGACTTCCCATGTTTTCGGGGTTATGGTTTCGTGCAGTAGGATTTGTAGTGATTTATCTGCTGTTATTGCTCTTTTTATTTGCCTATGCAAAAAAAATAGAAAAGCCGATAGAAAATATTATGCTTAGTGGCAGTACTTCTTATTATAAAAAGGAAAAAAAACATTATTACCTGGACAGTAAGGTAAAAAAACTTTTGCAAACATTCGGAAATGGTGTTATAAGTGTGCTTCCGGGAGTGCTGTTGATTTTAATGGCAAATTCTATCCGGTTTATTATGATGGAAGGAAATATTCTGGATGCGATTTTGCAAGGGGCAGTTTCTGTGATCGAGGGACTTCCGGGATGGAGTGTCATCCTATTTATTTATATGTTAGTATTATTATTGAACTTTTTTATTCCTTCAGGTTCTGCCAAAGCCTTTTTGTTAATGCATTTATTGGTTCCGGTTGCTGAGAAATTTCATATCTCAGCCCAGCTTTGTATTATGGCATTTGCCTTTGGGGACGGATTTTCCAATGTATTTTATCCTACTAATCCGGTACTTTTAATATCTTTGGGACTTGCCAATGTAAGTTATGGAAAGTGGGTAAAGTGGAGTGTTAAATTTCAGTTTGCAAACCTGATTTTAACGGCCATGCTTTTATTGATTGGATTTGCTTTAGGATATTGTTAAAATTCGGTTGACTTTCAGTGAGAGCTGTGCTATCTTTAATGATGTTAGCACTTTACCGCGATAACGCGGAAAAAAACTAAAGTGCATGGGAGGAGTAAAAGTATGAAAAAATTAATAGCATTATTATTAACAGGCTGCATGGTGGCGGCAACTTTAGTTGGCTGTGGAGCAAAAGAAGCAACTGCTAATCCGGACGCAGATGTAGCAGTAGAAGAAACAGCAAGTGATCTTGAATATGTAAAAGAAAAAGGTGTTTTAGTTGTAGGTATTACTGATTTTGCACCAATGGATTACAAAGATGAAGCCGGTGAATGGATTGGTTTTGACGCAGATATGGCAAAAGGTTTTGCCCAAAAACTTGGTGTTGAAGTTGAGTTTGTAGAAATTGACTGGGATAATAAAATTTTAGAATTAGATGGAAAAACCATCGATTGTGTATGGAACGGTATGACATTAACAGATGAAGTAAAAGCAGCTATGGATTGTTCCAATGCGTACTGCAATAATGCTCAGGTTGTAATCGTACCTGCGGACAAAGCAGCTGATTATCAGACAGTAGAAAGCTTAGAAGGTCTTGCATTTGCAGTAGAAGCAGGAAGTGCAGGAGAAGCAGAAGTTACAGCACTTGGTTTAGATTGTACACCGGTAAAAGCACAGTCTGATGCACTTATGGAAGTTGCAGCGGGAACTTCCGATGCAGCAGTAATTGACTCTCTTATGGCAGCCGCAATGGTGGGAGAAGGAACCGGTTATGCTGATTTAACTTATACGGTAGGTCTTAACAGCGAAGAATACGGCGTTGGATTCCGTAAGGGTTCTGATTTAGTGGCTGAATTAAATGCCTATTTTGTAGAAAGCTATGCTGCAGGAACTATGCAGGAATGTGCTGATACATATGGTGTGGCAGCAGCACTTGTAGAACAGAAATAATAGAAGTTATATAGAGGGCGGGCGAGGCTCGCTCTCTTTTATACGCATGAGGGGAGTTAATCATGGAATTGATTTTAGAACAAATGCCTATTGTTTTGCCGGCATTGAATGCAGGGTTTATACAGACATTAAAGCTTTTCGTCGTAACATTAGTGGGAGCATTACCTTTAGGGCTTGTGATTGCTTTTGGAGCTATGTCAAAATTTAAACCTTTAAGTCTATTCACAAAATTAGTGATTTGGATTATTCGAGGAACACCTCTTATGATTCAGCTTCTGATTATTTATTATTTTCCGGGATTGGTACTGGATAATCCAATTTGGGGAAGTGGAGAAAAGGGCAGGTTTTTAGCTGCATCGGTAGCATTTATATTTAATTACGCATGTTATTTTGCGGAAATATATCGTGGAGGAATTCAAAGTGTGCCTGTAGGACAGGAAGAAGCGGGATTGGTGCTGGGAATGACAAAAAGCCAGATTTTCTTTCGTGTAAAACTTCTTCAGATGGTAAAAAGAATTGTTCCTCCGGTATCCAATGAAATCATTACCTTGGTAAAGGATACTTCTTTGTCACGTATTATTGCATTGCAGGAAGTTATCTGGGCAGGGCAGGCATTTATGAAAGGAACCCAGGGAATTTCGGGTGCTATTTGGCCGCTGTTCTTTACTGCAATTTATTATTTGATTTTTAGTGGTATTTTAACGGTTCTTTTAGGCAAGTTAGAACAAAAATTGGATTATTTCAGATAGGAGGAAACAGGATGTCTGCATTATTACAGGTAGAACATATAGAGAAATCATTTGGTGAAACAAAAGTACTAAAAGATGTCAGTTTCTCCTTGAAAGAAGGAGAAGTAGTATCTATTATCGGATCTTCCGGCAGTGGGAAAACTACCTTGCTTCGCTGTTTAAACTTTTTGGAAACACCGGACGCGGGAATTATCAGAGTTGCCGATGAGGTTCTTCTTGATATGAAAGATCCGGATACGTTGAAGGAATCGGAAATCCGTAAGAAACGACTTCGTTTTGGATTGGTATTTCAGAGTTTTAATCTGTTTCCACAGTATACGGCACTGGAAAATGTCATGCTGGCAAAAGAATTATTAGCAAAAGAACAGCCCGATTATAAGATACGAAAAAAAGAAATACATCAGGAAATTAAAACTCACGCAATTCATTTGTTAAAACAGATGGGACTTGGAGAACGCATGAATAATTATCCCCATCAATTATCCGGCGGACAATGTCAGCGTGTTGCCATAGCCAGAGCATTAGCACTTAAACCGGATATTTTGTGTTTTGATGAACCAACCTCTGCCTTGGATCCGGAATTAACGGGAGAAGTTCTCCGTGTTATTAAAGAATTAGCAGACCAGCATACTACCATGATTATTGTAACCCATGAAATGGCGTTTGCCAGAGATGTAGCGAATAAAGTGGTATTTATGGATGGTGGAGTAATAGTAGAGCAGGGAGATCCTAAGGAAGTATTTGGAAATCCTAAGGAAGAACGTACAAAGCAGTTTTTAGCAAGATACAAACAGGAAAATTAAAAGAAGAATTAATAAAATGGGGGATTATGGATTGAAGTTTTAAAAATAGGAGGAAAAAAGAATGTCTAAAATTTTAATTGTAGTAGATATGCAGAATGATTTTATTACGGGAGCATTAGGGACCAAAGAAGCGCAAGCGATTGTTCCTTATGTAAAAGAAGTGGTAGAGAATTTTAAAGGAAAGGTTTTCTTTACCAGAGACACTCATTTTGATAATTATTTGGAAACTCAAGAAGGTAAAAACTTACCTGTTTCTCATTGTATAAAATGGACAGAGGGATGGCATATTCACCCGTCATTAGAAGCTTTACGTAAAACTGATGCTATAGATAAACTAACTTTTGGTTCTAAAGATTTGGTAAATGTCTTAAAGCAGGAAGAAAAAGTGGAAGAAATTACTTTTGTAGGTTTATGTACCGATATTTGTGTTATTTCTAATGTTATGGTTGTGAAAGCTTTTTATCCGGAGATTCCTTTGATTGTGGATGCCAAAGCTTGCGCCGGTGTTACTGTTCAAAGTCATTTGAATGCATTGGAAGCTATGAAAATGTGCCAGGTGAAAGTTATTAATGAATAGGACAAATTAAAAATTGAACTTTTTGCTTGTTAAGGAAATTTAAAAATCAGGTTTTTATATCAACATATTTTGAAAAGAATATGTTGATATTTTTTTGTTAGGTGATATAATTGGTAAAAGATAGAAATTGAACTTTTGAAATAGTTGAAATTGAACTTAAATGAGGTAGTTATGGATAATCTTTTTGCTCATAGATTACGGCAGTCTATGAAAAATAAAAATATGAAACAAATCGATATTATGCGGGCCGCGGAAGAAAAAGGAATAAAGCTGGGGAAAAGCCATGTAAGCCAGTATGTCAGTGGCAAGACTGTTCCAAGGGATAATATTTTGAACGTATTGGCAGAAATATTAGAAGTGGACGCGGTTTGGTTGAAGGGCAGCGGTGCTGTAGATAAAGATAGTGATATTTCACAAAATAAAAAAAGTTCAATATTAAATAAAACAGAAGATACGAAGGTAAGTAATGTAGTGATTCAGAATCATACTGGAAAGCAGAAAGACCCGGAGGAAGTAACCATGAAAGAATTTAAAAAATCAGCAAAATTAGATAGTGTGCTTTACGATGTAAGAGGTCCGGTAGTAGAAGAAGCAGCAAGAATGGAAGAAGCGGGAACCCATGTGTTAAAATTGAACATTGGAAACCCTGCACCATTTGGTTTCAGGGCTCCGGATGAAGTTATTTACGATATGAAAAGTCAGTTGACAGAATGTGAAGGATATTCCCAGTCAAAAGGTCTTTTCTCTGCTAGAAAAGCAATTATGCAGTATATGCAGAATAAGAATGTGCCAAATGTAACGATTGAAGATATCTATACCGGAAACGGTGTCAGTGAATTAATTAATTTAAGTATGTTGGCACTTTTAGATACCGGGGATGAAGTATTGGTTCCATCTCCTGATTATCCTTTATGGACAGCTTGTGTAACTTTAGCGGGTGGAAAAGCGGTTCATTATATTTGTGATGAAGAAGCCGAATGGAATCCGGATATTGATGATATTAAGAAAAAAATTACAAACAGAACGAAGGCAATTGTAATTATCAATCCAAATAATCCAACCGGAGCTTTATATCCAAAAGATGTGCTACAGCAGATTGTGGATATTGCCAGAGAACATCAGTTGATTATTTTCTCTGATGAAATTTATGACAGATTGATTTTTAATGAAGAAGAGCATGTATCCATTGCATCTCTGGCACCGGATTTGTTCTGCGTAACCTTTAGCGGCTTGTCTAAATCCCATATGGTAGCAGGTTATCGTGTCGGATGGATGGTTTTAAGCGGAAATAAAAGAATTGCAAAGGATTATATAGAAGGATTAAACATGCTTTCTAATATGCGTCTTTGTTCCAATGTGCCGGCACAGTCCATTGTACAGACATCTCTTGGAGGCTATCAGAGTGTTAAAAACTACATTAATCCCGGCGGACGTGTATATGAGCAGTGTGAATACATTTATAAAGCTTTAAATGATATTCCGGGTATTAGTGCGGTAAAACCTAAAGCAGGATTTTATATTTTCCCGAAATTGGATGTGAAAAAGTTCAATATTACAGATGATGAAAAATTCACATTCGACTTATTAAGAGATAAGAAGATTCTCTTAATCAGTGGAAAGGGATTTAACTGGAAACAGCCCGATCATTTCCGTATTGTATATCTTCCACGTATTGAAGTGTTGGAAGAAGCTATGGTAAAAATGACTGATTTCTTTAGTTATTATAGACAGTAAATATAGAAAAAAGTAAATCTCTCAGAGGTCTATGAAGACTTTTGAGAGATTTTTTTAAATTTCTGTTGACAAAGAAAACGTTTTATTTTATATTCTAGTTGTAGTTAGATGTAACTAATCGAAGATAGATTGAAATAATAAGATATGCGATAAGAGGTTAGAGTATATGTAACTTCTACCCAAAGCAGAATTATGGAGGATAAGATGACTTTAGCACAGGCAAATGTAGGCGAAGAGTATATTGTAAAAGATATTGAAGCTGATGACGAAGAGTTAGTGGACTTCTTGTTTTCCTTAGGATGCTATAGCGGTGAACCGATTACTGTGATATCCAGGGTAAAAGGTGGTTGTGTAGTTTCTATCAAAGATGGAAGATACAATATAGATAACGATTTAGCAGAGGCTATTATATTATAATTTTGAAAAAATAGTGATGGAAATCGCTATTTTTTATGCTAATAAGTTAGTTATAACTAACGCGAGAAAAACATACAAATAGTACAAAAGAGAAAGAAATGGAGTTAGAGGAGTAGTTTATGAGAATTGCTTTGGCAGGGAATCCTAATAGCGGGAAAACAACTATGTACAATGCCCTTACCGGAAGAAGTGAAAAAGTAGGTAACTGGGCAGGTGTTACTGTTGAAAAAAAAGAAAGTAGTATTAAGAAAAATTATCACGACCTTACAGAAGATGTGATTGCGGTAGACTTACCGGGTGCTTATTCAATGTCACCTTTTACATCAGAAGAAAGTGTTACCAGTACATATGTTAAAAATGCTAATTTAGATGCTATTATTAATATTGTAGATGCGACTAATCTTAGCCGTAGTTTATTTTTTACAACACAGTTAATGGAATTAGGGGTTCCTATGGTTGTGGCCTTAAACAAAAGTGATATCAATGAGAAGAAAGATACAGAAATTAATGTTGAACTTTTAAGTAAAAAGTTAGGCTGTCCTGTAATTGAAACCATATCAGTTGCTACAAATAACAATGGTTTGAAAGAACTGGTAGACAAAGCAATATCCTTGAAAGGGCAGATACAAAAAGCACCTTATGATCAGGGAAATGTAGATTTAAATAATAAAGAAGCAGTGAAAGAAGCAGATAAGAAACGTTATGCGTTCATTAATGGAATTGTAAAAGAAGTAGAAAAGAGAAAAGTATTTACCAAAGATAAGAATTATCAGGACAAAATTGATGCAATCCTTATCAACAGATGGTTGGGCATTCCTATTTTTGCCATAGTTATGTTCCTGGTATTTGATATTTCACAGTCTACACTGGGTCCTACTCTTGCAGATATTTTAGTAGGACTTATTGAAGTGTTCCAGGAATGGGTGGCAGGACTTGTGGTGAATGCATCTCCATTTTTACAGGCACTTTTAGTAGATGGAATTATTGGTGGTGTGGGAGCTGTTGTAGGCTTCCTTCCATTGGTAATGGTAATGTATTTCTTAATTGCGCTGTTAGAAGATTGCGGATACATGGCACGTGCAACTATTGTTTTAGATCCATTCTTTAAAAAAGTAGGACTTTCCGGCAAATCCGTTATTCCAATGGTAATTGGTACCGGTTGTGCTATTCCGGGAATTATGGCTTGCCGTACCATCCGTAATGAAAGAGAGCGTAGAGCAACTGCTATGTTAGCACCATTTATGCCATGTGGAGCAAAGTTACCGGTAATTGCATTGTTCGCAGGAGCTTTCTTTGCTGATGCTTCTTGGGTAGGAACTTTAATGTACTTTGTTGGTATTATTTTAATTTTTGCAGGTGCTTTATTAGTGAATAAAATCACAGGTAGTAAAAAGAAAAAATCTTTCTTTATTATGGAGTTACCGGAATATAAACTTCCAAGTTTGAAGAGAGCATTTTTATCCATGTTATCCAGAGGTAAATCTTATATTATCAAAGCAGGTACTATTATTTTAGTATGTAATACAGTGGTACAGATTATGCAGTCCTTTAACTGGAGTCT
>JAFZGJ010000135.1 GCA_017555455.1 Lachnospiraceae bacterium | reverse complement strand
GCCAACTTTTCTTCTGCTTTTTTCTTTTCCTCTTTCTTTTCTTCTCTTATCTTCTCAAGTTTCTTTTCCAGATTTTCCTTTGCCTTCTCTGTTCCGGGATCTGCCTCAACTCTTGTACACAGTTCTGCCGTCATGCTGTCATATCCATTAATCTTAATACTATGACTTATTACCTTTGCACCACGTGCTTCTACCATCGCTTTTGTCTTTTCTACTGTTTCAGGAATTAAAGACAAATTATATTCCAGCCACTGTGCAGTCTTTTCATCTTTCGCTGCCTTTGAAATAAGAGAGCTGTTTATCTCAACCGAATAATCCTTACTTTTTAAACAGTTATATTTTTCTGTCAGGTAGTCCTTATACTCCCTAGTATTACTATATGACTTTTCTGTTTTTTGTTTATCTGCCGTAACATCTGCAACACTATTTTTCTTTGTTTCTGTAGAATAATCTGTATATGCTCCGTAATTGCTACTAATCTCCATTGACATATAAATCACCTAAACCTTTCTAAAATTTACTGCTTCTACATCCCTTATCGGAACTTTACAACACGGATTTCATAGCAAAGGAGTGAACTACTCCATTTTGGGTGTGAAAAACCTGCCAAGCCTTATGGCCCGACAGGTTTTCCATTCAACATTATTGTAAGATTAAATATTTGCTGTTCCTGCTTAGAAATTCCAATGACAATATCAATATCGCCTTTGTACTTCCTTGCACACCTCTGTATATTAGTAAGTCCCATTCCATGAGATTTCTTATTTGCTTTACTGCTCTCCGGCAGACCACTCTCTTTGTTCATTACAATTTCTCTTGCAAAGCTATTCTCCACTTCAACAAAGAAAAGATTTCCCTTCACATAAGAATGTAATGATACATATTTATCTCTTTCCATCTGAGTCGCAGCTTCGATTGCATTTTCCAACGCATTATTCAAAATCACTCCAATATCATACACATCTATTTGAAGCTCTTTCGGATAACTAAAATCCACCAAAAACTCTACCCCTGCTCTGTCAGCTTCTTGCTTCTTTTGATGAATAATAATATCCGTAATCGGATTTCCTGTCTGATAAACAAAATCTAACCTGCTTACGGTTTCTTCCATATTTCTGATATAGTCATTCAGTTCCTCGACATCGGTATTATTTTGTTTCTTCACATACTGCGTAATATTATTGATATGCCCTCTCAAGTCGTGACGCAATCCACGCATATCCGCATAAATATCCTGTATCTCCTGTACCTCTTTTTGCATCTGCTGTATCTGATTTTCCAATAAGGTGGCTTTTTTGTTTTCTTCATGATACTGCACCACATTCTGAAAAAGCATAACATTGGCTATAACTGTTCCTAACAACAGAACACATATCACAGGAATCCAAAACAAAGTAGCCGGAATCGTATCATAAATAAGAGTTGTTGTTCCGTTTTCTACGGTAATAATCATCATTTTCAGAGTTATGGAAATACATACTGCCACAATGCAAGGTAATATCAAAAATACATTTTCTCGAATCTGTAACTGATACTCTTTTCTTACATACTTTTTGTGAATCAATGACAAATATATTCCCAAAATCAACGCATAAAGAATTGCACTGGCAATATACATCACATATAGCATTACATTCGTAACCAATTCTACATGATTATTTGCGACAATCTGCCCCTGCATAATCAATTCATCCAACCACTTTCCTGCAACTGCACCCAATACTACGTTTAATACGCTGGCAATATACTTTACAATCTCTTTTCCTGCTACAAAACTAAAACATACAAATAACTGACTTGAAGTACCTTTACGAAAAAATATTCTTTGCATTCCTACTATTAATAACACATTGATAATAGCACTTATCACATTCTTAAATGGGTAGCGACTCTGTATGACCTCAAATATAACCACCTGCATAAGAAAATAGACTATGCTCCACAGAATAACTGTTGACTTTTTATCATGCTTTGGTTTCAGAAATAAACTTGTATATATTCCGCTAAAAATACTGTTGATTATATGTATCAACATGGACAGCAAACTAAACATTTACAATTCCTCCGTCCTTTGCATATCGCATATATGCCTTGATAAAATCCGAATATTTCTTCTGTGCTAGAATAAGGGAGTCCCCATTGATTAAATCAATGGTATCCACATTGTAGGCTGTTATTTTCTCCAGATTAACAAGATAGCCTCTGTGACACCGATAAAATGAGTCACCCAGCTCTGTTTCCCAATCATCCATTCTGCCATAAGTATCAATTTTTCCGTCCTTCGTATGGAACACTACTTTTTTATTACTGCTCTCGATATAATAAATATCTTTCAGCAAGACCTTTTTCTGCATCCCATTGTATTTGATAATTACGGAAAGTTTTTTCTGCCTATGTTTCACAGATACCTCTTTCAACGCACGGTTAAAGACAGTATGGAATTTCTTTTCATCCACAGGCTTTACCAGATAATGAAAAGCGTTTACATCAAAGGCATCCTCCATATACTCCCGGTATCCGGTTACAAATATAATAATACTCTTTTCCCTTCCTCTTTTATCCTGTTCTTCCCTAATATGCTTTGCAACATCTATACCCGATATTTCTTTCATTTCCACATCAAGAAAAGAAACCGCAAAATTCTCCTGCGATTTAATCATTTCCTCCCCAGCTTCAAAGGCAACAACCTCCGCATCCGGCTCCTGTTCTCTTATCAAAGAAGCAATTTGTTCCCTTGTGGTTCTGTCATCGTCACAGACCGCTATCTTCATAATGACCGCCTACCTTTCGCTGATTTTTGGATATACATATCCATTCTTTTAATATATCGTATCTTTGCAATAAATTCGTGATGTTAGGGTGTGAAATACGG
This sequence comes from Lachnospiraceae bacterium, assembly GCA_017555455.1. Classification (GTDB taxonomy): domain Bacteria; phylum Bacillota; class Clostridia; order Lachnospirales; family Lachnospiraceae; genus SFDP01. Next base: position 53,785 of record JAFZGJ010000135.1, on the reverse strand, counting down.
TGTTTTGGGTGTGAAAAAAGCAGCAATCAGTCTGACTACTGCTTTCTTATCTTGCAACATATTCTATTCCAGTCTTTTTCCATTCCACTGAAAAATCATATGGTACTGCGGTATCTCCCCATGCTCCTGCTTATAATTTAAAATACTGTGAATCATCTGCTTATAATCATAATATCTGTCTGTACTGTCTGCACCATTAATGGAACTTTCTATGACAGAAGGAAAACCAATAATCTTTTCGCTATTGATGTACCATCCGGTAACCTTATGCTCCACAAATAAATCATCCACAGTCACTTTTCCACCAAATGTATTTGCTAGAAATCTATTACACTCCTCCACATATCCGGCAATCCGGTATTCCTAGTCGGTCATTTCGGCACATTCCTCTGAAGTAGTCAAATACACATTCTTAAAATGCTCCCAAAGCTCCTCAACATATTTTTCTCCATCTATTGTTGATTAAAGTGTAGTATACGCAGATTTTCCCTGCCACTCCACTATCGTTTCATCCGCATCATTACACCAATTCACATCTTGGAACACGTCCTCAAATCCATTTGATGTAAGGTTTATAGACAAATACATATCCGGAAATCCATCAAACCCTAATTCTCTTGCCTTTTCAGCGTAAGAAGGATAGTATTTCTCACAATACTCAATAAATTTCTGATTATAATCTCCATCCATTCCTTTACTGATACCATCCGTATTATGACGATATTGAAATTTAATCCTTCCGTCATAATGATATTGTGTACTGCCAACCTCTACTGCAGAATAACTGGATTGTATAATATGCTGGTACAAATTCAAACCATTTTCCTTAACATTGAGAACATTTTCAATCTGACTACACAAAACTCCCCTGTCTGTCTCATCTCCGGTTACATCTTCAATACTGATATGACAAGTGACAGGATCAACCGTGCAACGTAAATTCACATCTTCCGGCACAGAAATTCCATAATTTTGCAGAATATTAGAAAGCTGCTGATTCATAACCTTACGATTATAACGTCTCTCATCCCCGTTACTTTGCAACCCATTTACTATCTTGTCCCTGAATAACGAATCTTGAAAATGTACTCCATGAATTTTTCCCTCCTTCAGCATCTGCTTTTCATAACGATAAGCAATATCTCTTTCATACCATGTCAGCTCCGATTCATAGAACGGAGACTCCGGATTTGCGTATTTGTCCTTCAGATACCTTGCTGGATCTGCGTGCTGCATTGCCTCGCGATGAAGAATTGTGTATTTTTCCTCTAATGCTTTGAAATATGCATCTCCTACATCCTCATAGTTTTCTAAAGTATGAAATGTAAACTCATAACCTGAGTTTCTAATTGTTTCATGGTTTTTCTGCTTTGCAGCCTGAATATAATCATCCACATTTATTACAGAATCTACTTCCATATTCGCTGTACATGGTCCGGAATTATCCAAATATTCTATTTCTGCCTTTGTAGTCACAATCACCTGATTTACATTTCCATAAGTTATATAAGGAGATTCAACCTGCGGTGTATAGGTATCTACTCTGGTCACCGGCTTTCCACTGCTTGCTCCCATAAGAATTGCCAATGCTCGTTTTTGTTTATTTGCTCTCTCTAATGCCATATCTATCTTGTTTTTTTCTTCTATCTGTCTGCCTGATGTCTTAACGGTTCTTTCGTAAGATATATTTGTATGTATGGAAGTATAATAATTTGTCTCCATAAATGCTCCTTTGTTAATTCAATATAATAACACTGACATCTTCAATAACTGCCCTAAAAATGTAGTTCACATTTTCTTCACAGTTCGTTTATTTGGTTACCCTGCATATTCTCATTTATATTTCGCGGCTTGGATATACGATTTCTACGGATGTAAACTCTTCTTCTGTGGAAACGTTGATATGTCCACTGCTATCAATAGCATATTTTTTTCCGTAAACAGAAAAGATATCCCCTTCCTGATATCCGACTTCAAGCCAGTTTATTTGATTCAATTGCTCTATCTTCTTATCTACATTAACAACCTTACCATTTTCTCGTAGGATATAATGATGCGTCCCGGCACCTGCATCCACAGAGATAAATCCCGGTGTAAGACCTACTTTTTCACACATAGACAAAACTTCCTTTTTATCATATCCATACAGGCTCTTTCCCTGTGCCAATGCTGTGAGGATATTGGATGCTTTACGCATTTCCCACTTATAATTTGTACCCTTCTGGTTGGTATTCTCTGCAAGTAATGATTCGGAAGCTGCCCATCCAATTCTTCCATTATTTACTGTCCATGCAAACCTGCCTCCATTTGATGTTGTCCACGAATAATAGCTTTGATTCCTCAAAACCAACGAATTATTTTTTACACAAATACCAGATAATAAAGCCGAATTTATCTTTGGTACCGCATAATTGGGAACAACCTGCCTGTCCCCGTGATAATCAAAGGAAATCACACCATACTCTTTGAAATCAGGATTATATCCACAAGAAACATTTTCACCGAAATTTATGGCATATAAAATAGCATCCATATTATTGTAATTGGAAAAATAAAAGGACAGCTCCTGTGCGGATGTATTTGCACTTTTATCTATTAATGCTGCTATAGACTGTTTTGAAAACTTATGTGCAGTATCTGAAATATGAACGCTATCTGTTCCTTTAGTCCTCACAGAATTTGATAATATATTTAATGCACCTTTTGCCTTTTTTGTATTCTGAGTTGCTACTCTATACTGTTCTGACTGATATACATCTGCTACGTTCCTTACCATACCGCTCTCTCTTTCTGTCATTTTAATAAAACACGCCACCATCTCTATCTCTTATTTGCATAGAAATCCCAAATACCGTTCAACCTATCTCTTTCTGATGCCGAAATACCTAAATTCAATTTGAAATGATTTAAGCTACCTTCATGCTGTGAAAGTATCCTTCTGTTTTCGTCACTAATAGCAGACATAAATGCCTTTGACACCATATCCTTTATCTGTCCCTTTTCGCTATGTCCCGTAACCTCTTCCTTTCTGCTTTCACTTACAGACGCTTCCTCGTCAGATTGTTGGCTACCCTTATGGTAAACGACCGTTGGTGTGAAATCCTGCAAATCAGCCCATATTTCTGTTGAAGTCGCTAAGAATGTACTATGGTTTACATAGGCTTTATCGAGCATTTCCAACTCTTTTTCTTTAGTCAGTTCTTCCATTTCTCCATGATCTGCAACATAATATTCCGTTTCTCTTTGGGAGTCAGCATACTTTGCCTCTATTCTTTCCCGTATCATGTTATATGCTGTTACTGCTTTATTTATATGACGGTCAAAAGAATCTGTCTTCTCACCATCTTCCTCCTCAAATTTAGAAGCAATTTGCTCAATATCTTCCTCATAAGCTCCTGTCAGGTACTCGCCGGAAACATTACCTTTTCCCAAATCTGATAATGCCTTTTCAAAATCATTTATGTACCCATAGGAACTGACAGAAGAAAGATGGCGGATATCCTCCATATATCTTTCTCCTGCTAAGGCGGACATCCTGCTTTCCAAAGCCTTTTTTCCTTCCGCAGATATTTCAGCCTGATCACATAAACTGATGCTACTATTTTTTTGTTTTTCTATTTCCTGTTTTACTCTGTCAACATTAACCTTATATCCGTTATACTGTGAAGGTAGTCCATCTACTCTCATACTCATAATATTTCTCCCCTCTCTGCATAATCTAACAAGCTCTGTATCCACTTATCCATTGCCAGATAAGAATCCCAATTACCCAGCGTTTTATAATCTTCCATTACATCCTGTGCGTAGGCAATGTAATCAGCTTTCTCAAAATAACTGTCGGCATCTGCATTTGCCCGAACCGCTACTGCACGCAGATAATCACTAGGAGAAGTATGACCTGTTTCCACATTCAACACCATCAACTCATTAAAACTACAGTTATTTGGATTGATATTACTTGCGTCCACCATCTCCTCGAACTCATTACCGTCAGCATCCAGCCCCTTAATGACATACAGTGGATTATCCTCTGAATAATTCACTGCCTTATATATATTCACAGATTCTCCCGTCTGAGGGCTTGCATAGGACATAAGAGCATCGGAATATAAGGTTGCTTTCTGTGTGGTTGTTCCTGTACATTTCATGACCGTATTTTGGAAATCTCCACCTGCCTGCTTTACCTTATTAGTAATACCTGTTTTTGCATACGGACTTGCTCCGTTATAATCTATAATCTGAATTCCCATCATCTCATCCTTTCTGACTTTGACCTAATATCCCGGATAGCCCATCTGCTTTCTCCATTCCTCACGTTTCTGCTGCTCTTGTTCTTCTGTTGTGCCCATCCGTTCCAACATTTCCTTATACAACAACTCATCAATTTCATTCGCTGTATATAATTGTCCTCCTGAAATTGTGCGGAATATTCTCTCCTCATTGTAATCAGGATGGGTTCTCTTATACATCTCCTCATAAGAAACCTGCTGTACTTTCAATTTTTCCTCATTCGCAGCTATAATCTCCATTTGCATCTGATACATTTCCTCTGCTGTGTAAAATCTGGCTCCAAACGGATTGGTATATTTCGCCCACTGCATTTTGTCTTTGTCAATATACATGGAATCCCCTTCAGTAATGGAATAATCAGGAACTCCTTTATTTGTTCCATTGATAAACTCCATAAATCCAACCATATCAATCTCATCATTCAGAAAATCATTCCAAAAATTTTCATGAGCTGCAAAACGCATATTCCAGTCAGAAGGGAACTGTCCGATAAATTCCATAACTTTGTCATACTGTTCCTTATTTTCAAAAGTAATAGACCACTCATAGCCTTCGGTTTGTCCGGCTTTTCTACAGAAAATGCCTTCCTCGATATACCATGTGATATAACGGATATCGTCATCATCTGGATCAGCAGTTTCATACACACATGAAGTAGATTCTGTGGTTAATAAAGTGCTTACATCATTCGTAAACACATCTTCCATTTTTGTTTCCTCTGTATCAACAGTATCTGTACCTGTTAATCTTTCCAGTTTTTCAATGAATGCTCTGTAAAATTCCTTTTCCTGCTCCACATATTTAGCAGCATTTTTCCCCCGCTGGCTTATCGGCATAAGAGGATTTTCCAAGTCATACAGTATCTCTCTTGCTGCCTGTAATGCAGATGATATTGAACCACCAAATACATCCGTGTAATCTGCTACACCATTCTGCCTGTTCTCTACCTGATGAATAAAAACTTGTGAAAGGTAATCCATTCTCTCACCTTCGTTGTACCCTGTTTCTTCCGCTGCTTCCATAAATGCCTGTTTTACTTCCTCTGGGGCATTGGGTGCAAATCGTGAAAAATCAATATTTGTATTTACAGTGTCTTCACTCTCTTTCTCCGCATCCACAGTATTTGCTTGATATTCCTCATTTACATACTGTCCTCTACCCAATCTTATCTGTCCATCACTATCAAAATGAAATGTTTTTTCATTAATGGTGAATGGTCTTGAAGTATCAATTCCAAATGCCTGTAATCCGATTTTGGCATAAGCACTATTGTCCTGATTCTTACTATAAAACATGTTCATAGGTATCTGACCATTCGCCACTTTAATCAAATGACTCAATGCCCCGGCAATGGCCGCACTCTCACTGGCAGCCTGATTGTCCTTGAAATCTCCAAGTGCCTGTACCATATAATCACCTATGGCAAGCCGAAAACCATTACTTAATCGTACAGACATTCCCGGCACTAAAGAAATACTGTTTGCCTCAGCATTAAAACCATTATTTGAGGTATAACTAAAAGCTGTTTCCGCCCCCTGGGACATCCATGCCTTGTGAAACTCCTGATAATCCACAAACTCTGCAAATCCCGGATTTTCTGTTGTTTCGTTAGGTGACATCCTCCCATCTTCTGTCTGTGAAAAACCTGCACAGTATTTCACACTCGTATTTGTCTGATACGGCGTATAATACCTGTTGCTTACACTACCTGCTACCTGCATAATTCTCCTTTCCGCAGTCCGTCTGTCAGTCGGAACCTCACCACTCTCCGAAAGGACCAAGTGGTATATTTTTTTATATAAAAATAGCGTTATGCTCCCATAGATACTGCTCATCCGTGAAATCATAACGCCATCCTTAGCTTATTATTTATATCGACTATTTCTTCTTAGATTTTATAAAAATAACAACTCCTGCAACGACTAAAATTATACCAACAAATATCGTACCTAGCCCAAATCCATTACCAACTTTTCCTGCGATAAAAACAGATGTCGGACCATCAGCACCTCCTATAAGAATAGACGTTGCTTCCTTTGCGAATACATATACATGAATACCCCACGCTGCCATCACAATTCCAATGATAGTAATAATCCCTCCGACTACTTTTTTCACTGAGAACCTCCATCAAACACTGATATTTACACTACTTCCAATACTGTTCAGTACAGCCTTTGCATTGGCTATCTGCATAGAAAATCTATTCTCATCTTGTTTCAGCACATGGGACAGTGAATCATGATTCACAGTATTCTCAATACCATTTGCTTTATAAACAGGTGTCATTATTTCCCGGTATCTTGCAAAAGCATCATTTACTGCATTTCCATCACTCAAATTTAAGTTCTGGAATAATGTCCTTATGGTATCTGCTAACTGCTCATTAGACGCCGATTGCACGACACTTCCCTGCTTACTTGCATGTTCCAAGTTATCCAGCAACGTATTTCTCGTATTCTCCGGCAGATTAGAGGTTATCTGACTCCTTAACGACTCTGCCGCTTCCTCACTTAACTGCTGTCTGACAGCATAACACTTGTTTAGTTCTCCTTTACCACCAACACCTTCCGTGTCATCAATAAAATATCCACTTTGTGCATGACGCTCTTTCTCCGCTTGCACAAGACTGTCTAAATAATCATTTATGCTTTTATTTATAACTTCCGCCTGTTCCACTGTCAGATGTTCTGTTGCATATGTATTTACCATATTGGCTGCAATTCCCATTGCAGCACAATCTTCATAATCTAAATCACTTCCCTTTGTCGGCAGTGCTGCTATGGCATTTTTTACAACCTCTTTACAGGCTTTCATTTCCTCATTTGTAAAAGAAACTCCATCCACATTGTAGGTAATGTTATCGCCTGTTTTCCAGTACACATTATTTACAATCTCACTACGATCAACATTCAATAATCTTTGCTCATTACGAGCCTTTTCTCGCATCGCTGTGACTTCTTCTGTTGATAGTTCCTGCATGGTTCCGGAAGTATTTGCCTTTAAATCTTCCGCAGTCTTTCCCGCAAGTATTTTATTTGCTTTATTGATGACATCATAATTTGGTGAAATCAAACCTGTATTTGGATAACTTATTTCCATCGACATAAAGCACCTCCTAGTTCAAAAGTAAAACTACATCTTATGATACCGCCAGCCACTTCATAAACCGATTCATATTATCTGTCATCCATGAACCAGATAGCTGACTCTGGTTTTGCAGACTTGCGAAGAAACTTTGCAGATTATCATACTTCACATTGCTAAATGCAGTTGGTAACTTTGTTTCTTCGATTTTCTCTTTCCAGTCTGTGTATTCTTCTACCGCTACCTCTAAATTTGTTTTTTCATCATCACCAGATTTACTGTTCAACACCTTTTCTGCTCGTTTGTGCAATTCCAAAAACTTGGTGCCAAATTTCTCTCCACCTTTTCGATTAACAATGTTGTAATTCAATTCATTAATCTCATTATATAAATCCGGCGCCTTGGACTTCAGAATATCCATTCTGTCTAAATAATCATCCGGTACGCCCACCATGGGACCTTCCTTAATGTCGTATGTAACATTACCATTCTCATCTACCTTACCACTCATACCATATTTCGCAATCGTTTCCATTGCAGAAAGAAACTCTCCAGCATGTTCTTCATCCAGATAATTTTCAGCAATGTATTTTGCTTCTTCCATTCCAAATGCAATCATTTCCTGTCGTTCTTCTTCTGTTATATTGCCAACATTGTGGGGAAGAAAATAATTTTTGATAATTCCGTTCGCAGCCTTTACAGCATTTTCATCTGCTCCCTCAAGGCTACTATATAATTTCTCATTAGTCTGAATGTTTGGAATTACAATCCGATGCGTATTTTCCATCTGAACAACTGCCTCATTGAAAGCATCCTGTTTTGCTGAATCTGTTCTAACGATTTCGTCCAGATTACCTTTTTTCTCACTGTCAACAAGTGCAGCCATACCATCCCCGGAGAACTCTACAATTACATTATCTCCATACTGTGCCGAAATTGTTTTCATTGCATGCAGGGTTTCTTCTCTGGACATTTTATCCATAACCTTATTTCCCTGCTCATCCGTTGTATTAAATTCATATCTTACTATGGTATCTTTGCCACCTGAATTTGCACCATAAGTCTTAATCTGCTCTGTTCCTCTATAAAACTGACTATAATTCGAGTTAATATTCATTGACATATAGCACCTCCTATTTCAAAAGTATACTAAAACTTTTTGCATAGACTGCCTTCCACGCATCTCTTTCGGAAAGCATCTTCTCTACTGCATTTTCAGGCATCATTTCAACCTTATCCCTTCTGTCTGCATAGGCATTGGCAAGCTCTGCTCTGCCTGCTCCGATACTCTGAATCTTTGCATAATATTTATCGAATGCCATAGAAACCTTCTCACTCTGCTCCATAATAGAAACTGTTGTATTTACCACGCTTTCATAAGCACGATCCAAATCGTCCAATTCTTCCTGCATGGTCAGGGGACGATAACCATTCTCACTGTTTTCATCTGCTACATTGATTACTCTTGTGCCATTCTCGTATCCCTGCACAATCTCATCATAAAGGGAAGTATATGCCTCCATGATGTTATCCAGTTTCTCTTCATTAGATAAATACTTTGTACCGCCTGCTTCCTTATCAGATTCATTCAGACTGTTTACCCTTGCAGATAATGTTAATTTATAATTCATATCTGGGGAAAGGTTTCCCTCCAGTAAACTCTTTCTTTGTGCCTGAACTTCCTCAAAGGACTGACCATTTTCAATTTTGTCACGGTAACTCTTCATACCTTCTTCTGAAATAGTTACCTTCACTGACTCTCCATTTCCTCCTGCTATCTTTTGACGCTCTAATGCAGCCTGCTTATAACGTTCATAAGCTCCCGGACTTCCTTTTTCCTTAATCAACTGCCACAGTTTCTGCTTTTCTTCTGCCATCTGTGTGTGAAGTGCATTTGTTAATCTGTCCATAACATCCCTCCTTGAATTCTTCATTTGAAATCCATTTCTCTTTATTGCTAAATCTTAAAATTTACTATTCTATAACAAGAAATCCTTCCTCTATCATCATCTGCGCCGCTTCCTCAGAAATAACTTTTTCTCTCTGTCCTGAATGTAAAATATATTCTCCATCCCTAATCGTAATATAAGAATTATCACTATTAACAGAATAGGATATGTCATCATTTTCTATTTCCTCTATTGGACAATCATATTTGGATTGCAAAACAAATGAATATGATGCCAACAGCAGGCATATTGTAATAGCGGTTGCTACTAAATTTCCCTTTACGGATGTACCATTTTTCCTATCTGACACTAACTGAAACCGTTCTATCAGTTTTTCAGAATGTTTTTCAAATAATGGCATAACAGAACTATGGTATTTCTTAAATTCGTCCGCATGACAATTATCTTTAAATTCTGCCAGCATAACTGCAAGATAATTACTTCTGAAAATGGAATCCATTTTTTTGCTTACCTGCCCATCACATCTGATTTCCAGACTTTGCTGCATATCTTTTCTTAACAGATAAACAAGCGGGTTCCACCAATACACTGCACAAATGCTATTGATGAGAAGTTTGGTCAGCACATCATTATTTTTCAGATGTGTGTGTTCATGGAGAATGATATAATGCAGTTCCTCGTCAGAATATTCCTTTTCCGGAATCAAAATTCTTTTATGAAACGCACCTACACAGCATGGAATCTGTACAGCAGAGGTTTTCATAATCTCCGGTCTTTTCTCTTTGTCCTTTAGAACTGTCGTTAAAACATTTTCCGCTCTCTCATCCTTTATAACGTGTATTCTGTCCAGCGTTTTTGTCAATTTTATGTACCTGATGGTAAGTTTGATAAAAAAGAACAATGCACCTGCCATCCATATCAAACCAAACATCTGATATATATTTATCCCTGATAAAACTTCATACCTGACTACATCATATACCCGGTTATAAATCTCACCGCCCCAAAGTTCCTTTGTCCAAGGCAGTTCAATAGGTATCATCAGGCGGATAATACAAAAAATATATAATATCAGTACCCCTGAAACACTGCATACATCCAGTAATACCAATTTCTTTCGTAAAACATAAAAAATTAGGATAAGAATACTACTCCATAAAATCGTCATCCACACGGAAAATATTGTAATCTGCATGATTACTCCTGTCCCTCCATACGGAGCTTCTCTATAATTTCTTCCAGCTTTGCAATTACTTCCGTATTCTTTTCCTTCTCACTTTTCTTACTTACGCCAATAAAGGCTGCTGTAATATTGGCAAGTGAGCCACTGTCTAAACCATTCTTCATAAGGATGGATGTATAGTATTCTTCTTTAGAGATTGCCGGTATCAACTTTCTTGCATAGGTTTTGGCTGACTTCTCCAAACCTACCACCTGTAAATACCCTGCACCGGATAATGACTGCACTGTTTTGAATAATGTCACACTACTCCAGCCTTGCTCCTCCAGTCTCTCTGCCATTTCATTCTGTGTAAGAGGTTCATTATATGCCCACAGAATATTCATCAGTTCTTCTTCTCTTTTGTTCAGTACACCCTGCTTTTTCATTGTAATCCTCCATGAATTAATCATGCTTTCTGTAACGATTATCAAAATATGATATTCTATATATACATTTATCGTACCTTTAGTACAATTTGTTAACCTCTACAGATAAAATTTTCAGATTACTTTTTACTTTTTTAGCCAAGTGTTCTTATTTCTCATATCGACCAAATTTCTTCTCTTACAAATCCACCTTGCACCTATCGACTATTTATTGCATCAACTGACTATAAAATCACTACTGCCTTAAACTCTTTTTCATCGCAATCAAAGGCAATGCTGCCATCGTATTTTTCTGCCACTGTTTCCACATTTTTCAATCCGATACCATGTCCTTTTCTAGGATTTACCTGCACTTTGTTATCTACAATCTGTACCTTTGCAAGCACCGGATTCTTGATACTGAGAATTACTTTTCCGTCCTCATAGATAAACTTAAACTGTATAACTGCATCCCTTCCGGCTTTTACCACCCTTTCACACTCTTCTATGGCATTATCCAGCAGATTGCCGAGAAGGATTACGATTTCCTCTTCTGTAAGCTGGATTTCATGCACATCCCCAACCTGAAAAATCATGGCAATCTGCTTTTCCTTGGCGGTTTGAAATTTGTGATTTAATACTGCGTTTACTACTGGATGATTTGTGTTGATAGCTGATAAATCCACCGCTATGCTCTCCGTCAGTTGCTCCATAAGTTTCACTGCTTTGTCCGCATTTCCACCCTGCACCAGATTTTGTATGGTCACAATCTGATTTTTATAATCATGCATCTTTCTTCTCTGGCGTTCGTAAAAGGCATCCATATCGTGATAGGCTTCTATCTGGTTCTTTGCATTTTGGTTTGTCAGGGTACTTATTCTTAACTGCTCGCCCTTATCCAAAATATCCTGCAACAAATAGATAGTAATAAAATTGATTGCTACTAACCCTGTTGTAAGGAAAAGACATACATTTCGTGTCTTTTCATCTCCATTGAATAACTGAAACATTCCAATAACACCTGCGATGGAAAACAGCGGTATACTGATTAACATATACCATTCTTTTCTTTTTAAGGTGTGAAAGTTATTGGAGGATTTCCATATCCTGCGTATACAGAGAACAAGTAACAATTCACACAGTTTTGCCAGCGTTCCAAAAATATAATTATGTTCTTCGCTGTATAAATCTATTGTCTCAAAAAACAATCCACCTAAGGACAATACAAGAAACTCAGCCAGCACTATCATCCCATAACATAGTGGAAAATAAAAAATCATCTGTTTGGCAGTTGTCCTAAAATAGACAAATCCCAAAACGAAAAATGCAAGGAATAATGCTACAAATTTCCACCAACTGATTACAACGCCTAATACATGAAACAGCACTGCTACCAAAATATTCGCACCATAAAATAACACAAACCGAAACTTTTCTAATCTCCCTGCATCCTTCTTTTTCAAAAACGTGTCTAATAAATACAGCACGCACCATGTATCAATGGCAGTAAGAACAAACGAAAATATCCAATAAATCATCACTCAGCTCCTTTATAGAGTGCAAATGCCCGCTTTACTTCCTGATATCTGGATTTTGGAACGGATATTTCCTTTCCGGTAATCATTCGAAGCACATAACTGCTTATCTTCTCAATATAACGCATATTTACAAGAAAACTTTGGTGTATTCTTACAAATCCAAACCCGGCAAGTTCTTTCTCTATCTCATCCATTTTTTTGTAAATGGTATATGCCTGCTTTTTGGTATAAAATACATTTTTATGCTTGGCAGTTTCAATGTAAATAATATCATCCGTCTGCAATCTTACTTGCCCCTCCACAAAAGAAAACTCCACATAACAGTCCTTTTTATGCAGTTCCCCAATCAGACTGTCCATACATTCCTTTATGGTATGCTCCAGATCATCCTTTAACAGAAAGCGGCTTGCCTTTACCTTATAACCCTCCAGCGAATAACTCATATATGCTGTTACCAACACAATATAAATATCCGGGTACAGTTCTTTGATTTTAATGGCAGTCTTTAATCCGTCCTGCTCCTCCATGTTGATATCTAAGAATACAATCTGGCAGTTACTAAGTGCCTCTTGGTCTTCACAGAGTCCGGTTCCTGAGGCATACTCGGTTATGTTAAATTGTTCATTGCTGTTCTTTTCATATTCTCTAAGCAGACTTCCAAGAAAAGCTCTGTCCTCCTGACAATCATCGCAAATAATAATGTTCATGTAATTCCTCATTCCTAATACGAGTTTTCATCTTATTTATCGGCAAATATAATATGTTTTCTCAAGTACATTGCATGAAATGACTATTTATTGCATGAAGTTACTATTTATTCATACAGTCCAACACCAAAAGCACAAAAAAACGGAGTCAAGACTTCTCACTCGTCTCAACTCCGTTCTCATTCTGGCACTAAATTACCGTCTCACTTTTCTTACAATCTCGCTGCGCTTCCTTCTTCTTTTCTCCTGCCACCTGCATCTTTTTCGATTGCAAATCTGCCGTAACAGATGGCTTTTTTCCCATCTGCATTGCATTTTCTTCCAGATACTTTTCCACTCCGGGCAGATACTCTTCCAGCGTTCCGGTTTTGTATTCTGTAATAGGATTGATATCTACCAAGACACCACCTATTCTGAATTTATCCTCATGAAGAAGATTAAACAAATCATCTTCTCTTTCATTACCAGATAGCTGTACTACTACATCCAAATCAGAATTTTTCCCTTCCAATCCTCTACATCTGCTTCCAGATATTACAACACCGATTATCTCAGCATCAAAATCATTTTCATAAAGCTTGGCACTCACATATTCAGCAACTCGCTCCTCGATATCTGCAGCACTCATGCTACCAATTTTATGAAAACACTCTTCCGTTTTTGCTTTGAATTCCATCACTACACGGCTCATAAAAACTTCCGAACCGAGCTGATTAGCAATATCCATTTGCTCTGATACTTCATCAAAATTAAGTTGTTCCCACTTTGTATCTGAACTAATATTTCCTTTTGCACCATTCGTATCTGGATGTGTTGCTAAATCATCTACAATATCAAGCAATGCATATCTGATATCTACATCCGGATTATCATATACACCACCATCTATCTCATGATAATTTTCATCCATAATGGAGTAATCATATCCTTCGTCGCATTCTTGGATACTTATAATTCTGTCTGCTATCTTATATGCAAGTTCTGTCTCTCTTGGTTCTTCATTCCACATAACACCATCCCCCTCATTAACGAAACGGCATCTCTGCAATCATCTCTTCCGGAATTTCTAAGAAAGCCGCATCATCCGGATCACTTGTACCTTTGCTCTCTGCAAATTCCATATTCTCGACTACCACGTCAGAGGTATAAACCTTTACTCCCTCCTTATTCGTGTAACTGCCTGTCTGAATGTGACCTTCCACAATGAACTTCACACCTTTTTTGCCAAATCTCTCTAAAAACTCTGCAATCTTTCCAAATGCCACACAAGTGATAAAGTCCGCAGTCTGTTCATCTTCCAGCTTCTTCAAGTGTCTGTCTACTGCCAGAGTGAACTTAGCAAATATACTTTCATTATCGCCACGTTTTACTTCCACATCTCTTGTCGTTCTACCGACTAAAAATACTTTATTCATGCATCTTTCCTCCAATCTTTTGTAAATGAATTGTTAGTTGCAAGCAGTGCATCGTTGGCCAACGGATGCAATTTGCTTGTTGGGTTTCCCACCCAATCCCGGATACTTTTTCACAAAAGTAGCTACACACAGATTGAAAATCTGCGTTAAAAAAGAGAAGCATTGTTATCTGCTTCTCTCCTTGTCCCTGTCTCTTTCGACAACAGGAATATCTAATACAATTTCCATATTCTTTCGTGCTATCTGATACTCACGTAACTCGTCCTTAAGCTTCCGGTACTCCTCATATTCTTCTTTCTTCGCTTGCAATATCTCATAAAATTCCTGATTCAATTGCTTCACAGTCGGTAGCTTCTCCAATCCACTTTGTGTGAAAGCTTCCTTCGCAGCTTTATGAAGAGCCAGCTCTTCTCTATGTGCTTCAAAGAACTTTTTGCTATATCCGGACTTGCGATATTCCACATACACATCTCTTGTCTTAGCATAATTAATGATGTGCGTTTTCAATGCTCGGATTTCTCCAAGTCGCTTCTCTTTTGCCTTAATGGAAGCACCCAGTTCTGTCATTCTATCCGCTGCAGAATCAGTTATCTGTTTCAAAGATTCATAATCATAAATTTCTCTCTCCTGTAAGAATAAAATCGTCTTAGCTGTCTGCTTTACGTTAAAGACTTTCGCCCATCTTTGATAGCCTCCGCCTTTGCCTTCTTGCAGTTTTTTCTGAATATCAATGAGTGAATAATTGATTCTCTCTTTCGAATAATGACGCTGAGGAAAGTCAGTAAATTTATTCTTTTTCTTTGGTTTTGGGACTGTTACTTTTCGTTCCTGACACCACCTACGAATTGTTTCTTTATTCAAGCATCCCTTATAGTGTTTCGATTTGATTTTACGTATTTGATAATCTACCTCTTCCTTACCAAACTCATCTACCAATTCATCATAATCAGATACAGCGAGTCCATCTGACTCACTATAATCAGTATTACTATAATCAATATTATTCGTATCAGTATTACTACCATGTCGTTTTGACATTCCTTGAAATGTTGTTTTGCCACTTCTTGAAATGTCATTTTGCCACTTCTTGAAATGTCCATTTGACACTCCGGTTATAAAATTCTTTACATAAATCTGACTAGGCTTACCCATTCCGCATCTCTTTCGCTCTATAAGGTGTGCTTCTTTCTCCAGCTCATCCAAAAGCTTAATCGCCTTTTTGTTTCCGCATCCCATAGCCTCCTGAATTTGCTCAATCGTGAATACGATATACACTCGGCCGCTGTCATCCATCCAGCCATTTCTCGCAGACAACTGCATCCTGTCTAAAAGAATTCCATAAAGCATTTTCGCTTCTACAGATATTTCTGCAAAGGTATCCTCCATAAACAGTATTTTGGGAATACGATAAAAGGCAAATTGCTCACATTCTGAGCCATAGTAATAATCAAAATTCATCTTTTTCCATCTACTATGTTTGTCTTGTCCTTTTTTAGCGGTTGCTTTCGAAAGACATTATCACATATCCCATAACAGCATTTCGTCCATGTACACTTACGATATTTCCAATCAGGCTGATAATACATACACCCTCTGCATCCTTTGGGTATTTCATGTGCAGAATTCATGGGGTACTCCTTCATAAGTTTCATCAACTTAAGTTCATGATAGTATCCCACTATTCCACACCTCCCTGCCCCATTATTTTCTTAAGGCAATATCCAATGCAAGGTTGTATTCTACCATATGGACAATTAGTACATGGTGTTACTTTAGGCTTTGGAGCTTTGATTAAGTAATAGCATCGCTCCTCGGTAAGTATGCAACTCTTTTTCTGTGGGTTCCACCAATAGCAGTACTGACAATCCTTCGGTTTATCTTCTGCATATAAATTACCCATTACAAAGCTTCCTCCGCTCTGGATTTCTTAGGTGCAGTGTGCTCCTTTGGTGCCTTTTCTGCTACTTCTTTACTTTTAGCAGTTAAATCCTTAAGTACAGAAGTCTTCTCGCCTCTATCCTCGGAATTCCTCTCCATACCTGCAATACGCTCTTCATAATGTCCTGCAAGTTCAAATACTTTCGCCTCTGCATCATAATGATACACATTGTCAGACAAACGCTCTTCCGGTAATACCTGTGTCTCATTTACTTCACGAACCATAGCTTCAAGATAATGATAATCCTCTACATCCTTTGCAGGAAAAAGTAAAGTTTCATGAATTGATGAAGGGATAATATAAAAATCGCCGCCGAGTTTATCAGCGACTTCTTCCATAAAATCCGGATACATCAATACAGATGCTCCATGATGCTTTGATTCATTTGTACAAACATACACACCCGGCATAGCTGGTTCTACTTCACCCATTAGTTCAAAGAAATCTTCTCCCATAATCTCTGCCGTTGTTTCAAAAAGAGTTTTCATAGATGGAGCTTCCATCTGAGGCGCACTAATCATTGCGTCTTCATGAAGCTGCTCCGCAGTGATACCATAGCGTTCCAACATTTCATTCTTAAGAAGAATTGTTGATTTACCATGCTCATCCATGCCAACACAGAAACGATATACTAAAGCCAAGTCCTCAATTTCTTTATGCGGAATGTTAGCCAGCATATCCTCATTTCCTGCTACCGGAATCAACTGGGTAATCAAACTATGTTTCATTACTTCATAATTCATAAGCTGAGAGATATCAACTTTTGGTGCATCTTCAAAACCTCTCTGAGCAATGTCTACTGCATAATGCAATACATCCTCATAAGCTCTTCCCTGCTCCAAATCAGAATATAATCTTGTCGCATCAACATTGATACCGATAGACTCATTTTCCTTTCTGACAACAATACCGTCATAAGATTCCTGCTGTAACTTCTGTACTTCGTTCTCTTCGACTTCTACCTCTGTTCCTACTCGTCTGGACAATGCCTCTTTCAGATCTTCCATTAACTGCTGTTTGAATTCTTCAAAATTCATTGTGTTCTCCTCCATAGAAAATAAAAGTTAATGTTTGTCTCATACTTTTGGTCTCTGCCCCTCATCGCCCGTATAAGTGGGAATTACAACGTTTGAAATCTATTCTATTTCAAACTGCACGTTTCGTCTTACGACTACTTACCCGACGCCCTTGGAATCTCTTCCAAGCACTATCTCCCCTGCCAGATGTTGTAGGGATAAGGACTGCGAATCCTCGTAGGTGTGATTATCCTCCGCCTGGATGTTACCTTATCAGTGCTCGCTACACCTTTTCCCTCTCGGTACTGAGTCTCATCGCAAACTAACTTCAAACTCACGCCAATAAATTTGAAATCTGATTTCCAACCGGATTTTCTCGTGTTGTAATTGCTGTTCAATTGTTAATGTTATTATAATTGGGATAAAAATAAGATTTTGACCTTTATAGGGTCAATTTGATACGCCAACTCTCCTTTTAAGGGCTAGTTGGGAAGAATTTATAGAAATAGGAAGTAATCGCTCAATAACAGAGTGCCTACGATGTACCGATGTACACCAATGCCCGGAGTGTGCAATACGTGGATTCTGTATTGGTAAGAAGAACTGAGAAGTCATTGACACCATAAACGTAGCAAAGACATCCGCCATAATATATAGCATCGCCGAAACGGCGAAAGCGGCTTAAAGCTGTCAAGGTACTCGCTATGAAGCGTTTCAGAGTATCCACGTGTTGTTTTCAGCAATCTTGAAAGCTGACAGGAAGTATCTACTGGACAGTTCTACCAATCCATCTAGTGTTCGGTAACTTTCTGCTACATCCAGTTCCAAGGCAAACTGTGTTATACTTGCCTTATATTCCTGCAGAGAAAGTTCAAGAACAGGTGTAATGCGTCCGACTGGAATCTCATGCTTGTATTCCTCTGTTTGCTCCGCTGTCAGAGTTCCCTGAAACCGACATACAGGTGCACACAATTCATCTGGCTTATCTATAACTGTATCCGGGATATTCAGTGCAAAAAAGCCGAATGTACCCATGGAAATGGTTCTCCCTTCGTATGTAACAGTGTCCTACCAGAACTCCAGAGAATGTATATTGTGCTCCATTCTCGAATTCTAATTTCCAACCAGATTTTCTCGTGCTGTAATTACTGTTCAATCACCCCCCTTAGAACCGAAATGGCTCTAAAGGGCATAAACACAAGGTTTTTTAAAGGCTTTAGGGCTTATCCCTACTTACTAGCGATAACAGTGTATAACGGTAATAGTGCAAGATATAATATCTTACCAATTTATAAAAATATCATTTATAATGTACTTTAACTTAGTTTCATAATCAGCAATTGTAGAAATCACAAACGCATAATACGGAACATCCATATTTTTCCCAGTTCCTTCTATGAGTGATTGCTTATATTCACGTCTTGTCCCTTCAATTTTTTTATCAAATTCCACATCTTTATTAAAACACCCTATGTGAATAAATGCATCAAAAACATTATTACCACTGTCAATGACCCTCTCCCTGCACTTCTTGTTTGTCGTCTGAATTTCTTTGATGGATAATGTTTTTTTACATTCAATTGCAATAAGTTTTACAATTCCATCTTTTTCAAGTTCAATAACAGCATCTATCTCTCTGATATTCTCATCTGAACCATCAAGAAAGAAATTAAATTTTCTTCCCGCTAGTAATTGTCTTAATTGCACATCATCAAACTTTATCTTTTTTATTATCTCTACAGTGAAGTCTTCAAACCAACTCTGTAAATAATACTTCATCAAACTAGGTTTAAAAGTATATACATATTCCTCCACTGTTTCATCACTAGGCATCTCATCATGCAAACACAGAACTGTTTTATTTTTCTCGGCTGTACTAATTTGATATTTCCAATATGGTGCAAAAAATTTATTTACCTGATTGATTGGAACACGTATTTCCTTTTTTTCATTAATTTTTTTAATACGATACATAACTCTATCGTAGAAGCTTTTTCCAAAATATCCTTCAGTATCAATTTGCCGGAATATTTGTAAAAACCTCGAAAAATTATCTTCTACTAATGTTCTTGCCAAAAAATCTCTTGAAAACCCATTTCCTTTTGTTTCATTTGTATTCAATAAATACTGTTGTAACTTTATCCAACGAATATCGTCAGGTACATTGAGCTTAATACTTTTGTCCGTACAATACGAAATTAACTTTTCCCAAAAATCAGCCAACACATTAAATGAAAATGTTTTCATGACTAAGTATATCTTTTCATCATGCAAACTAAACCCTAAAAGAATTATCTCCTCATTTATATTCGTTGGTGTATCTGTCGCATACTTAATAAACTCTATGTATTTGGTTCGTAAATCGTGAAACAAACATTCATCACTTGGGTCATTTTTTTCATCAACTTCATTTATCAGTTTTGTGACTTCTTCAGGAGCCGGTAGCAAAAACTCCAACTTAGAGTCCATATCTTGCAACAAAAGTCGTACATCTATGGGCTGACCTCCTTTTATATCAAGGTCAACCTGATATTTTATCATATACCCTGCATCATTGTTGCCAAATCTAAATGCAAATTTATCTATCTCATATATTGCTTCATCACAAGGTTTTTCAACAATTTCAATCTTTCGCATCATTACTCCTTCTATCCAAAATTGCCAAACAATCCTCTACTGCATTAATATTTTTATTTGAATCGTACACAGCCTGCATAGTTCTCTTTACAGTTCCGTCATCGTAAAAAATCACTCTCACACTTTCACCAATACTACGAACAAACTCCGTGGACACTGCTGGATAGCACATAATTATTTCTTCCACTCCAATTGATAGCGCACCAATTCTCTTTAAAAGATCCTTATCGCTGGGATTATCTGTTGCAACAATCAATAATCTTTTAATTTGACCTCCTATATTTGCCAAAATCTCTCCTTGTTTCTTACTCATGCCTAATATATTAGCCCCCAAACCCATAAAACATTCTTCAAGGAGTTCACATAACATTGTTTTTTTCGAGATAGATGTGGCTTTTTTCCACTTATCCAATTTATAGGCAACACTATCCTCTGTACTTATTTCTTGGATATTTGTTTTCTGAGTTTCCTTATTCTGTATTACATCTCCGCTCTTTTTAGCCTTTTTGGGTGGCTTATTTCTAAATTGTTCCAATACCCTCATGATAGCTTGCGTGTATCCCCTATAATGTGTTTTCTCCTTTATTGTAGGGTCATCATAAACCATATGAAGAATATCTTCTTCACATGCTGCAAAAGATACAGAATGATATTTTTCATATCTTTTTAGTATCATTCTAAACAACTTTTCAACTTCATTTTGCGAAGATATATCTGCAATCTGATATGTTAAACTTGCTTTTCTTGACTTGAATGCCGGATCATCAGAACTTTCAGATTCGTTATTAACTGAATCACTTTCTGCAAAAACAAAAAATAAATTGCTCAAACTGCCTAAATTGTCTGTAAAAATTTTAATATCTTCATATAAGCTTTTTCTATCTTTTTCACTTTTCCATGAAAAAACATGCTCATATTCGTCAAATACAATAACTAAATAATATGATATCTCCTTCAAATATAAAGAAATTAGTTTTATTACATTATAATAAAATTCACTGCTTAAGTCTTTTCTCTTGACATTAAAGCTCTTCAAATATTCAGGTAAATAGTTCCCCTTTAAAATTGCAATTGCTTGTACCTGCAATGCGACATTATCACTCTTTGCTGCTTCATATAAAATTGCAGATAAACTAGCATCAATGGAATACTTTTCTGCAGTAGCCATTACCACAGAAGCTTTATCTGGTGATAATGCATCCTCTTCCGCACATTCAATCAGAAAAACAGCGCATTCTTTAAGCACTTTTTGGCTTACACTATCTAAAATTTTTTTCTTTAAATCAGTTTCTTCCTGTTTTAAAGATACAATTTTAGCTATAACATTCTCATACCCATTCAAAAATGTGTAAATTGTTCTTATAAAATGTGACTTTCCATTTCCATAATTACTCTTCAAGAACATAACTTCTAGGCCCTGTGCCTTAGTCTCATCAAAAAATTCACAAAACTTATCAGTAATTTTCTTTTTCAAATCATCTTGATTCACCAAGAAAGAGGGATTCTCCGGAGCTGTTCCCATAGAAAAGTGTTTTAATTCGATACCTATCTCTTTCATAGATAAAGAATTAAATTTATCGCTAAACATCGATTTACAATCATTTGCTGTTATCTTCTTTTTCACGATACAGATTCCTCCAATAAACTATCCTTTACTTTCACATGAGTATAATATTCATTATTTATAGTGTATGCCTTATTATGGGTAGCCCAATTCGGCAACATCAGTAACTCTATTTTAAATTTCAAATCTGAGTTGCATATTTCTTCTACAATTAATACAATATTATAACTACCATTTATCTTTTTCAGTTCTTTATCTAAATCTTCCAATGCAACGATATTACCATAGTCATCAGTTAAATTAAAATAAGCATTTTGCATCACTTTCTCAATTTTTATTAGTTCTTTATCGCTTTGTTCAGATAATAAACCAATAATCTTAAAAGCACTAACTATAGGTCTAGTCCATCTGGTAAAATTACTCTTGTCTATATCCGGGAACTCTTTTTCTAAGCATTCGACAATTATTCTTAATTCGTATGTTTTTTCTTTGCATATTATTGCTCTAATAGCCTTAATTTCATCGTTACCATTCTTCTCTAAGCAATCAGCTAAAATTGTCCTTAGATATCTGGAATCTTTTTTCAGCTTTCTTGCATCGTAGTTCAGATGTACCTTACCACCGATAATATCAAATAATCCCAAATTGACCAGATTGCTCCTATAATGATGCTGAACTTTCTCCTTTTTCTTTACAGTTGCAATTACACTGTCAACTTCTTGAGTGCTCATTCCATTTTCTATTTGAGAAAGAATTTCCACATATTCTTTTTCTCCATTAGGTAAATGTGCATATGATGACCAAGCCATTTGTAATCATCCTCTCATTCCTATTACTTTATCTAACTCATCAACTAATTCTATAAAAATCTTTTCCTTATCAATTCTTCCTGGCTTTGATAGCAACAGTTTATATTTTTTCGCAAAATAATCTTGAACTTCCCAATCAGGAACCAGTACACATATATTATGCAATTCTTCCCGAGTGATATATTTACTACATGAACCTTTTGATAACCCCTTTATCTGCATTTGTCCAAATTTCGTTGCTAGAAAAAGTGCCAAATAATATGGCTCAATTCCTGCCACCTCGATTGAATAAATACAATCACTAAAGATCATATTACGGTACCGTTTACTAACAATTCCGACTTTTCCAATGCACCCCTGTCCTACTCTTGCTAAAAGTAATTCGTTTTCGTGCAATACTGCATTTGCAAACAACTTTTTATCATTCACAACGTACTGTTTCTTTTCAGACGAAATATACAATTTCTTCAAATCGGTAGTATGAATGAATCTAGTTCCTTTTTCTGTCAAAACTTCTTTATTCTTAGTTATCGACTTTCCTCTCCGGCAGTTTCGAATATAACTTCCCAGAGTGTCTACTTTAAAACCTGATACATTTAATGCATTCTTTGTTCCTTCTTGTAAGCACTGGTATTCTAAATCCCATCTGTCCACCCCGCTTACACAAGCAACATGTTCATTCGTCAATTTATAAGTACTATCTAAATATTCTATGGAAATCTCACTCTGAATATTCTTAACACCATCTCGTTTTTTTTGCATTAAGATTAGGCATGTATCGGCATCAATTTTTTCAAAGCACCTTTCAAAAATTTTTATTACTTTAAGAATTTTTACTTTTTCTAAAAGCCATTTTCTAAGTTCCTTATACGAATCTAATGCTAAAAATCCATACGGCAAAATAATACAAATATATCCCTCTTCGCGTACTATATCAATATATTTTAACAAAAAACGCATTTCGATTGGCAAGGTCATTTGCGTCCCTGTTTCTATTTCAACTAACTCTTGCTCAAAGAAATTGAATGGTGGATTAGCAATTGCCAAATCAAAACCAGTTTTACTTACTATGGCTTTATATGCTTTCCACATTTCTATTTTATTCGACAAGCTATCACCTTGAAAAGTCTTTATATATGGACTCTTCTTTTTTATTACTTCAATCAGGGTTTTGTCGATATCTGCTCCATACAATTCAGCATTATTCCAACGTTTTTTTGCCTCTTCTAATAAGCCACACTCTCCCATTGATAGGTCTACAATAGAATTAATTGTACTATCGGGAATAATACTAACCATATATTTTGCTAATTTTTCAGGAGTAAAATACTGTTTATAATCTTTGACCAGATTCATTCTCTCTATTTTCCTCCTGTTTGTTTTGTGTTCTCATATTCTGGAATAAATAGCACATATGTATCTACTTCTAACGCATCTGCAATCTTCTGTACATTATCCAGCGCTATACTTCGTTTCTGACGCTCGATTGCGCTGATATATGTTCTATGCAAACCTGATTTACACGCAAGCTTTTCTTGAGAAAAACCTTTGATTTTTCTATATTTTTTTATATTACAGGCAAAAACACTAATGATATCCATGCGCATAATCCTCCAATTGCTATATTAGCTTATTGAAGACAATAAGTCAACATATCCAAATCATAAATTCAATTAGTATATCTATCTCTACAAATACATAAGGGATACAAAATCTGAAAATTTTATGCCCCATATCAGCTCTTCCATAATCCCTTTATGTTTCCTATTTATGATGGTTCATTATTTCAAGCAAGATATGTTCCAAAGACGAGAGACCCTAAAGGCTTTCGTCCTCACCTTCACCATATAATTCCAATATCCACTTTTATGTCGTTCCACTGACGATACTATTCTAATATTATTAGTTCAAAAAATTTCAGTTTTGCACCAACTTTCTAAAAAAGTATATGCGTGAAAAAATGTTTTTCACTTCCCTATATAAAGAAAGCACCATCCGAATATTTCGGACAGTGCTTTCTTTACAGTTGTCTGGGCATTATTATTTTGATATCGTATCTAATTTCATTTTTCAACTCATCCCACAGAATATCTACGTACCAATTACGTACCAATTTCCGTAGCAAATACATAAAGATATATTGGCTTTTATCGTTTTCAAAATCCCTTACAAACCTTGAAATATCAAGCTTTATCGGACTTTATGGAGATATAGAAACTTGTATCGGAATCGTCAATTTATAACGATACCTAATTTCATATTCTTCTCCTTAATATTTCTT
This sequence comes from Lachnospiraceae bacterium, assembly GCA_017555455.1. Taxonomy (GTDB): domain Bacteria; phylum Bacillota; class Clostridia; order Lachnospirales; family Lachnospiraceae; genus SFDP01. Next base: position 29,005 of record JAFZGJ010000135.1, on the reverse strand, counting down.
CTTATTCTTCAGTTCCTCATAAATCAACTGATAATTCTCATATCGCTCTTTACTGATTTTTCCCTCTGCAATGGCTTCTTTTACACTGCAGCCCGGTTCATGGGTATGGCTGCAACCATGAAAACGACAGGCATCACGATACTCATCAAATTCCGGATAAAACTGTTCCAGTTCTTCCTTTTCCATGTCAAACACTGCCAGGGAACTAAATCCCGGTGTATCCATAATAAAGGTATCCTCACCAATAGGAATAAATTCCGTATGTCTGGTGGTATGCTTTCCACGCTCTATCTTCTCACTGATAGAACCGGTTTCCATATTTATCTCGGATTGTAACATATTAATCAAAGAGGATTTTCCAACTCCACTGGGACCTGCCACGGTAGATGTTTTATGGCTTAATATCTCCCTAACTTCATCAATCCCCTGATTTTGTTTTGCACTGACAAACAAAATTTTACATTCGCTATTTTCATAAACCTTACGAAATGCCTGTTTTTCTTCTTCCGTTGCCAAATCACTTTTGTTAAACACAAGAACACAGGGAATTTCTTTCTGTTCCATCATAATTAAGAAACGATCCAACAAATTCAAGTTGGGTTCCGGTTTCTTAACAGCAAAAATCACCAGTGCCTGGTCAATATTGGCTACCGCCGGACGGATCAATTCGTTCTTACGTTCCAGCACCTCATCAATATTCCCTTTTTTGTTTTCTTCATCAATGACACTGACATTTACGAAATCTCCCACCAGAGGCTTCAATTTATTTTTTCTGAATATGCCCTTTGCTTTACATTCTAAAATTCCGATTTCCGGAACATGAACATAATAAAACCCGGCAATTCCTCGAATAATTTTCCCTTGCATTACCCACTATTCCTTTGCAAATTTTACGGCTCTGCTTAGATTTCTATCTTCCCTTCCACCGGGAACAGTAATAATATTTCCGGCCTCATCTGTTGTGGTTGTTGCCGGCACATCTACATAATAGAAGAAAGTAACCACACCACTATCAGCTCCGGTAATTCCTGCCACATTCATAGCCAGCGGGAATGAAGATGTTGTAGTTCTATAAATTTCCTGACCATCGGCAGTTGCTAATACCACAGTAACTTCATTTCCTGCCACATAATCTCCGTCTTCTTCTCCCGGACCTGCAATACTTCCTACAAAACTATAGGTACTGTTTCCAATTCCCATGCTGATTTTTAAATCAACTACAGTTCCTGCATCTACATAAGAATCCACAGAATAACTCTGATAGCATACTTTTCCAATTAAAGCAGGGTCGTCATGGGTAGTTTCCTGTACATTTCCTGTCTGTAATCCCGCTTCCAACAATGCTGTTGCTGCAGTCAATGGTTCCATACCCACTACATTGGGAACCTTTACCTTGGTAATTTCTGCTCCAAGACTGACTCTTAGTGTCACCACTGTTCCCTTAGCCACATCACTTCCTGACTCCGGAGACTGGCTGATAACATTTCCGGCAGGAACATCTGCAGAAAACACTTCTTCTTTTGCGACTTCATAACCACTATCCTTTAACGTTGCTGAAGCCTCAGCATAGGACCAACCGGTAACCTGTGGCACACCAACCACCTTATCTGTGCTTAAAAATCCTCCGTGGGAATCTTCTTTTTCGTTATCATCGGAACTTTCATTACTTTGTTCCACACTTATTTTTTCTGAATCAAAAGATGGAAATACTCCCACAGCCTTTCCAACCAGATAAATTACGATGACTCCGATAATAATAGCTGCAATCACCGCCAAAACAGTTGTAATCTTTTCCATTCTGGGATTATACTCATCTTTTTCTTCTTTAACTTCTTTTTTCCCTGTTTCCCCGCTTTTTTTCTTTTTAGTGCGTTCTTCTTCCACTTCTTTTCTAAGACGGATGGAATCCGATGTCACACTGGTCTTTTTCTGAATCTGTTGTTTAATTTCTTTTACATCATCTTCACTTATAACTTTGGTAGATGCAGTTTCATCCGGATCCACTACTTTTACAAAATCCTCATCCGGTGTCATTAAAGAACGTTTTAAATCCTCTACCAATTCCGGCATGGACTGATAACGTCTGTCCGGACTCTTCTGGGTACATTTATATACAATCTGTTCCACACTAATGGGAATCTCTGCAACATAATCTCTTGGTGTAGGCATTGGCTCCTGAATATGCTTAATGGCAATGGCCACGGTAGTATCCCCGTTAAAAGGAACCCTTCCGGTAAGCATTTCAAACATGGTAATCCCCAAAGAGTAAATATCACTCTTTTCGTCACTGAACCCTCCTCTTGCCTGTTCCGGTGAAGTATAATGAACAGATCCCATTACATTGGAAGTAATAGTATTGCTGGTAGCTGCTTTTGCAATTCCAAAATCTGTAACTTTTACTTTTCCGTCTTTGGAAATAATAATATTCTGCGGTTTAATATCACGGTGAATAATGTGATTATTATGAGCAGCTTCAATTCCCATGGAAACCTGAATTGCAATACTGATAGCTTCCTTTACGGAAAGTCTTGCTTTCTTTTCAATATATTTTTTCAAAGTGATACCTTCTACAAGTTCCATAACTATATAGTTGATACCATTTTCATTTCCTACATCATATACATTCACAATATTGGGATGCATCAGACCTGCTGCCGCCTGAGCTTCCACTTTAAACTTGGAAACAAAATTTTCATTTTCTCCAAATTCCTGTTTTAATACTTTTACTGCCACAAAACGATTTAACTTATGACATTTTGCCTTATATACATCTGACATTCCACCGGTGCCGATTTTTTCTAAAATCTCATACCGGTCCCCAATCAGCATTCCTATCTTAATCATTCAAAACCTCCAAAAACTATAACTGAGGGGTCACTAATATAATTCCCATATTATCACGACCACCATGTTCATTGGCTTGTGTAATTATTTCTTCTATTTTTTCTTCATCCGATTTATCTTCATTTAAAATCTGAAAAATCTCGTCATCCGTAAGCATATTGCTTACCCCATCGGTACACATAAAAATCCTGTCTCCTTTTTTCAGATTCACTTCAAAAAAGTCCGGATTTACTGTGCTTTGTGCTCCGATTGCCCTTGTTATAATATTCTTATTCTCGTGATTACGTGCCTGTTCACGATTAATGCCGCCCATACGCACCATTTCTTCCACCAGCGAATGATCTATGGTTATCTGCTTCATTTCTTCATTTGCCAGATAAAGTCTGCTGTCTCCAACATTGGCTACATATAATACATCTCCCATAATGGTAGCTGCTACCAAGGTGGTTCCCATTCCTGCCATACTTTCATCTTCCGAAGCTTTTTTCCGTATTCTGTAATTAGCTTCTGCAATTGCCTGATTCAATACCACGAACACGTTTTCTTCTTTATTGATGTTTACCTCTTCCACAATGGTCTCTACTGCATATTTTGATGCAAAACCACCTGCTTTATGACCTCCCATACCATCTGCCACCAAATATAAATTAGGTAGCTTCCCTACCGGAAGATCTGCAGTAAATACATAATCCTGATTCAATTTCCTTTTGAGTCCGATATCGGTCCTTGAAACTGTTTTTCCCATACTTTATCCACTTCTCTAAATTTAAGAACTTTTCAGCATTTAAAAATGCTCTTTCAATAACCCATGCACTATAGTACATACAATATAATGGCATAAAAACCCATATTTAAAACATATTAGCACACAAATAAAAAAAGGGCAAGAGATAATCTCTTACCCAAAACACGCTCTAGCATTGCTTATTAATATGTTTTCTTCTTAACTGACCGCAGGCACCGTCAATATCACGTCCCATTTCCCTACGGACCGTAGCGCTGATTCCACTTTTTTCAATTCTTGCCTTAAACTGTCCAATCTGTTCCTTATTGGATTGTTTATAATCTCTTTCCTTAATAGGGTTTACGGGAATCAGATTTACATGACAATTCATACCCCTTATTAAATCCACCAATTCATTGGCATCCTCTTTGGTATCATTAACCCCTGCCACTAAAGAATATTCAAAGGTAATTCTCCGTCCTGTTTTTTCAAAATAAAACTTACAGGCATCTATTACTTCTTTTAAACTGTATTTATTGGCAATCGGCATCAACTGCTTTCTTTTTTCATCGGTAGTGGCATGAAGGGATAAAGCAAGGGTAATCTGCAGCTTTTCTTCTGCCAGCCTTCTCATATTTGGAACAATACCACAGGTAGAAACGGTAATGTTTCTCTGACTGATATTCTGTCCCTTATCATCAGAAATCAAACGAAGAAAGCGAATCAGATTATCATAATTATCCATAGGTTCTCCGGTTCCCATTACTACAATATTGGAAACTCTTTCTCCCGTATGACGGATAATGGAATAAATCTGTTCCAACATTTCTGAAGGTAACAGATTCCGCTCCAAGCCATCTAAGGTAGAGGCACAAAAACGACATCCCATACGGCATCCCACTTGGGAAGAGATGCACACACTGTTTCCGTGATGATATTTCATCCAAACACTTTCCACCACATTTCCATCGGGAAGTTCAAACAAATACTTTCTGGTTCCGTCAATGGCTGACTCCTGAACCTGTACAATATTTAATTTCATAAATGTATTTTCTTTTTGTAATTTATCCCGTAAATCTTTGGACAAATTGGACATATCCTCATATCCGGCCGCCAATTTTTCATGCATCCATTGATAAATCTGCTTTGCACGAAAGGCTTTTTCTCCTAAGGCAACCAAATGACTCTGTAATTCTTCCAAAGTCATGGATTTTATATCCATGGTATTTTTTTGCTCTGTCATCGGCTTTTCTCTTTCTATCCTATTCTTCGAAGTTTGCACAAGAAGAACCCATCTGTTTCATGAATCCCCGGCAATAATTGCAGACCATAGTTTCCTTCATCTGCCTTTACTTCTTCCGGTAACTCTTCCTTCATAGAGACTACCTCAAAAGGAAGATTTTCAACAATCCACTGTACCTGATTCTCATTTTCTTCCTTGTTAATGGTACAGGTGCTATATACCAAAATACCGTCTTTTTTTACATATTTCCAAACGGTATTTAAAATATCTCTTTGCAAGGCAGTTACTTCCTTTAAACTGTCAGGCGTAAGACGATACTTAATATCTCTTTTCTTTCCCATAACTCCAAGACCGGAACAGGGGGCATCACAAAACACTACATCAGCCCATTGTTCTTTGGATTCATCAAAAATACAGGCATCCCATTCTTCGGCCCATAGATTATCAATCTGTAATCTGTCTGCATTTTCCTGAATAAAATCCACCTTATATCCGGTCAAATCTCTGGCAATAACCTGTCCGGTACCATTTAATTTTTCTGCTGCATGAGTGGCTTTTCCTCCCGGAGCCGCACACACATCCAATACCTGCATTCCCGGTTTTATCCCTGCCACATGTGCCACACACATACTGCTGACATCCTGAACTGCAAACATTCCCTCTTCAAAGCCTGCCATGTTTTTAATACCTTCTGTTTTTTCCAACACATAGGCATAAGGCAAATAGGGATGTTCATTAATCTCTATTCCCTGCTGTTTCCAGCGTTCCAACAACTGCTGTTTTTCCTTTGCTGTAAGACTTTCTTTGATCCGGACGGTTACCGGTCTTTCCTGCAACAAACCCTTGCAAATTTTTTCCGTTTTTTCTTTTCCATGCTCTTTTAGGAAATGCTCCACCATCCATTCTGGCAGAGAATAGGTGATGGAAAGATATTTCATTAAATCCTTCTCTTTTTCAGGGTAACTTATGTTTTCTTTATTTCTTACAATATTTCTAAGGACTCCATTAACAAATCCCTTTAAAGAAGTAAATTTATGTAACGCCGCCAGCTTTACGGCTTCATTACAAACTGCAGAATCGGGGATGGAATCCATATATAAAATCTGATACACACTCATTCGCATCAAAGCCCGAATCAAAGGTTTCATCTTATTTACAGTGGTATTGGAAAACTGATTAATCACATAATCCAATTCTATGGTTCTCTCCAAAGTACCTTCTGTCAGACGTTTTATGAAAGCCTTTTCGTTGCCTTCCAAATAATCATATTTCTCCAACACCTGTCGGAGTAATATATGACTGAACTCATTTCCTGCATATATTTCTTTTAACATGGACAAAACCAAATCTCTTGTGTTCATAGATAGTTTCTCCTTAATCTCTGCTGTTTCTTCTTCCTCCAAATAAAATAATCAGACGAAGAAGCTGTAATATAGAAGAAGCTGCTGCTGCCACATAAGTCATAGCCGCTGCAGACAGAACAGACTTTGCCTTTCTTTTTTCGTCCTGTCCCAAAATTCCATAATCCTCCAACATAATTAAGGCACGGTTAGAGGCATTAAATTCTACCGGTAACGTTACAATTTGAAATAATACAGCTAATGAAAATACCCAAATCCCAACATTTACCAGAAAGCTTCCGCCACCACCAAACACTAATCCCAGCAAAATAATAGGCATTCCTAATCTGGAACCTATATTAGCTGCAGGAACAATGGCTGTTCGAAGCTTTAATGGTCCATAGCTTTCTTTATGTTGAATGGCATGACCACATTCATGGGCTGCCACACCAATGGCCGCTACGGAAGGAGAATTATAAGTAGAATCTGACAATCTTAATACCTTTTTTGTTGGATCATAATGGTCAGACAAATTTCCACTGACATGCTCCACCGGAATCTCTGCCAATCCGTTTCTGTCTAAAATCCTTCTCGCCACCTGCGCTGCTGTCATACCGGACATACTTCTGACTTTTGCATATTTTTGAAAGGTACTGTTGACTTTTGCAGAAGCAATTAAAGAAAGAATAGCTCCTGCCAAAACCATCAAATAAGTCCAATCAAAACCATATCCATAATATCCGTAATAACCCATGTTTTCCTCCTATCCCAGTACTGTATCGGGTTCTACCTTATATCCCAGTAAGAAGGATGCTACATCCATCCTTTTCTTACCTTCTAACTGAATCTGTTTTAACACCAACAAATCTTGTCCTGTCTGAACTTTAATACTGTTTTTGGTTACCTCTGCCACCATTCCAGGTGCCATATTCCTGTTGCCTTCTTCTATTTCAGTTTCCCAGATTTTCAGTGTTTTTCCATTAAAGTGAGTATATGCACTTGGCCAGGAATTCATACCTCTAACCAAACGTTCCAGCACTACTGCCTCTTTTTTCCAATCAATCAGACCCATTTCCTTTTTTATCATTTTGGCATAGGTACTAAGAGAATCATCCTGTGGCTGTGGTGTCAGCTCACCCGCCTCAATCTGTGGAATGGTCTCAATTAAAAGCTTTGCTCCCGCTTCTGCCAATTTATCAAATAAGCTTTCTCCGGTATCTGTATCTTCAATCGGTACCACTACTTTAGTTAACATATCCCCGGTATCTAAACCTTCATTCATTTGCATAATGGTAACTCCGGTTTCTTTTTCTCCGTCCAGAATGGCCCACTGAATGGGTGCTGCACCTCTGTATTTAGGTAACAGGGAAGCATGAATATTTACACAACCGAATTTGGGCATATCCAGAATTTCTTTGGATAAAATCTGTCCAAAGGCTGCCACCACAAATAACTCTGCTCCATATCCTCTTAGTACTTCCACTGCTTCCGGTGTTTTAATTTTTACCGGCTGAAACACATCTATATTATGTTTTAAAGCACATTCCTTTACAGGTGTCTGCTGCATTTCCTTTCCTCTGCCCTTTGGTTTATCAGGCTGGGTTACTACAGCTACAACATCATGCCCTGCTTCTACCAATGCTTCCAATGCCCCTACCGCAAAATCCGGGGTTCCCATGAATACTATTTTCATTTTTATTCTCCAATCTGCTGCCTGACAATCCATTACTCAAAATCATCAAATTCTTCAAAGTCCTCTTCATCAGATACATTTACCAATTCACCCTCTACTTTTTCTACATAAAGGTGTCCGTCCAAATGGTCTAATTCATGACAAATGGCTCTTGCCAAAAGTTCTGTCCCTTCTATTTCATAAAGTTCCATGTTTTCATCATAGGCAATAGCTTTTACATAATTTGGTCTTGTTACCGTACCGCTTTTTCCCGGTACGCTTAAACAGCCTTCCCCACCGGTCTGTTCCCCGCTCATTTCTACGATTTTAGGGTTAATCATAATTAATAAATCTTCCCCTGTGCAATCAATCACTACAATTCTTTTTAAAACACCAACCTGCGGTGCCGCAAGCCCAACTCCATTAGCCTCATACATAGTATCAATCATATCCTGAATCAACTCTCTGGTTCTTGGAGTCACTTCCTTTACTTCTTTACAAACTTTATTTAAAACCGGATCTCCCATTTCTCTGATGTTTCTAAGTGCCATTTTTTCTTCTCTCCTATTAAGTATAATTATTCTTTTTCAATCCTTTAACCACACATAAACTCCTATGAAGTCTTTCGCCCCAACGCTTAGAAAGAATTCATCGGGTTAAAATCAAATTGTACTATTTTTCCTTCTATTCCACAAGTACTTAGGAATTGTTCCAAACAGGTTTTTGCTCTTTTTAATATATTTTTATCTTTATGTTTTAAAATCAGACAAGAACGGTACACATCATTTATCTTACCCACACTTGCATTGGCAGGACCTATGATTAGCATTCTGTTTTTCATAGCATATTCTTTCAGATGCTCTTTCATCTTATTCCCCAACAAAATGCCTTTCTGTTCCTCTTTCTCAAAGATCTGAACCATTAACATATCTGAAACCGGCGGATATCCACCCAGCCTCCGATACATCAATTCTTCCTGATAAAAACTTTCATAATCCTGTGCTGCTGCCTTCTGAATGCTATAGTGCTCCGGTTGATAACTTTGGATTACTACCTCTCCCGGCAATTCTCCTCTTCCTGCTCTTCCTGCTGCCTGAGTTAACAGCTGAAAAGTTCTCTCTCCTGCACGATAATCCCCCACTCCTAAAGACAGGTCTGCTGCCAAGATTCCCACTAAGGTTACCTTTGGAAAATCATGACCTTTTACAATCATCTGGGTCCCAATCAGAACCTGAGCCTTTTCCTCCATAAAATCTGACAGGATTTCCTCGTAGCTGTCTTTGGTCTTAGTAGTATCTCTATCCATTCTCAAAATAGAAACCTCCCCAAACCTTTTACAGAACTCTTCCTCTATTTTTTCTGTCCCGGCTTTAAACCCTAACATATATTTGGAATTACATTTAGGACAATTTGTCACTGCCGGCTGCTCGTAACCACAATAATGACAAACTAATTTTCCATTGGCATGTTTTGATAAGGAAACATCACAATGAGGACATTTCATAACATATCCACAACTTCGACAGGAAATAAAACCGGAATACCCTCTCCGGTTTAAGAACAACATAATCTGCTCCTTTTTATTTAGTCTGTCCTGAATCAATTCCTGTAAACGGTCACTAAAAATGGAACGGTTTCCCTTTTTTAGTTCTTCTCTTAAATCTTCTATATAAACCTTAGGTAGGGTTCCCCCGGTTAACCGCTCTTTCAACGTAAAAAATCCGTATTCACCGGTCATCGCTTTATAGTAACTTTCCATGGATGGTGTGGCACTTCCAAGCACTACAGCGGCTCCATGTAATCTTGCCAGTTCCTCTGCCACTTCCCTGGCATGGTATTTCGGCATACTTTCACTTTTATAAGTATTCTCATGTTCTTCATCTATAAGAATCAAACCAATATTTTCAAAAGGCGTAAACAATGCCGAGCGGGGACCTATGATAATATCTATCTCTCCCTTTTTCGCTCTTTCACATTGGTCATATTTTTCTCCCAAAGATAAGGTTGAATTCAAAATAGATACCCGTTCCCCAAATCTTCTCTGAAAACGCATTACTGTCTGAAACGTCAATGCAATTTCCGGTATCAACATAATTACAGCTTTTCCCTGAGAAACTACCTTTTCAATTAACGCCATATAAACTTCCGTTTTTCCGCTGCCCGTAATACCATGAATAAGATACGTTTTACGGACATTATTTTCATACTCTGACCAAATCGAATCCACGATTCTTTGCTGGGATGGGCTTAATATCTTCCTTTCTTTTACCATCTCCTGTTCTTTTAAAGGATTTCGATAAGCAAGCTCATTGATTTCCTCCACCAGACCTGCTTTTTTCAAACTATTGATGGTGGAAGCTGATATATGAAGCTTTCCGGTTAACAAAGGATAGGGAATTTCTTCATTTTCCACCAAGGCTTTTAACAGTCTGGCTTTCGCCGGCTGATGCTTCTTCTCACAAAATTCTGCTTGTAATGCAGCTTCTTCTTTGGTGCATTTACGAAGCAAAATTCTATTTTCTTTCTGCTTTACTTTTTGTTTTACCGGAAGTACGGTCTGTAATGCCTGAATCATAGTGGAGCCATATTCTTCCCGTATCCAATATGCCAGTTTAATTAATTTATTCTCCACCTGTATCCCGGTTTTCACACTTTCAATTTCCTTAATCAAATCGGGGTCAAAATCCGGTGTTTCCATCAATTCTATAACGTATCCCTTTCGCAGGATATTTCCCTTTCCAAAAGGTACTTCCACGCAATCCCCAATTTTTACCTGCTCCAACAAATGGCACGGAATTTTATAACAAAAAGGACGATCCACCTTTTCATGGGATATGTCAATAATAACTCTGGCATATACTTTTTGCATGGTGGGTCCTCCTTTCATAATTACGCTTTAATTATTCTGTTTCATTTGCCTGCATTATTGAAAAGCTTTTCTTTTTTTCTAAAATTTCTCCAATAATCACTCTTTCATCCATGGGATAATGAACCCCTTCAATTTCCTGATAATCCTCATGACCTTTTCCGGCCAGAACAATGATATCTCCCGGCTGCCCATGTTCTATAGCATAAGCAATTGCTTCTTTTCGGTCACAGATTTCCACGTATTTTCCTTCTGTCTTCTGAATACCGGTCACAATATCTGCCATAATATCCTCCGGCTTTTCAAAACGCGGATTGTCAGAAGTAATAATCGTTAAATCAGCCAATTTTCCGCTCACTTCTCCCATATCGAATCGACGTAACTTGGAACGGTTCCCACCACATCCAAAAAGACAAATCAAGCGGTTTGGTTCATATTCCTTTAAGGTTCCCAGTAAACTCTCCAAAGCCATGGCGTTATGGGCATAATCAATCATTAAAGTAAACTCATCGGATACTTTTACCATTTCAATACGCCCTTTTACCTTTGCTGCCAATAAAACTCGTCTGATATTTTCTTCCGATACTTCAAAGTGACGACAAATGGCAATAGCGGTCAAAGCATTATACACGCTGAACCGTCCCGGCGTTGCCACTTCCACATCCATATTAAGAAGTCCTGACACATGGAATGCTACCCCAATTTGTCCTTTTTCTTTTATAAGCTCCATGTGGGTTGCACGTAAATCAGCACCTTCTTCAAATCCATAAGTTTCCAACTGGCAGGTATATCCTTCCGTTACGGTTTTCCAGTGAGAATCGTCACTGTTTACAATTCCAACTTTACATTGTTTGAATAATAAACCCTTACATGCCATATATTCTTCAAAGCTTGCATGTTCATTTGGTCCGATATGATCCGGCTCCATATTCGTAAAAATACCGAAATCAAATACAAATCCTTGGGTTCTGTGAAGCATAAGTCCCTGGGATGATACTTCCATAACAACCGCATCACAGCCGGCTTCTACCATTTTAGCAAAGCTTTCCTGTAAAATATAAGACTCCGGTGTGGTATTAACTGCCGGAATATGTTCTTCCCCAATAATGGTTTCAATAGTTCCGATTAAGCCCACTTTTTTCCCTGCATTTTCCAAAATAGATTTTACAAGATAGGTTGTTGTGGTCTTTCCTTTGGTTCCGGTGATCCCGATGACTTGCAGTTTTTCTGCCGGATTTCCAAACCATGCGGCAGAAATAAATGCCATGGCATATCTGGTGTTTTCCACCTGAATTACAGTTATGTCACCTTCTACCTTCACCGGTTTACAGGTAATTAAGGCTGCTGCTCCTTTTTGGGCTGCTTCTGCTGCCACACTATGTCCATCAAAGTTAGCTCCTTCAATACAAATAAACATACAGTCTTCTACGATTTTTCTGGAATCATAAACTACTGCCGTAATTTCTCTATCTAAATTCCCCTGTACACAGGTATATTCTAATTTTTCTAATAATTGTTTGATTGTCATGAAAAATTCTCCCTTTTTTCTTATTTTCCCAAACGGACTTTATTTTATTATATTCCCTAAAGTTTATTTCTGCAAACATAGGATAAAACAAATCCCTATAGCCCAAACTGCTCCCTGTTCTTTCAAAATCTCTTCCAATGTTGGTACATCATATTCATTTTACCTCAGACTGCTTCTTTTGTCACTGCAAAAAGGATGCTGTAAAATTAATCTTCCGATTTCATTTTACAACATCCTTAATTTAAACTTCTATGCAAATAGTCTCACGATATCGTTATACATTACAAATACCATTAACACCATCAAAGCTACAAATCCGGCAAAATGTACCATACCTTCTTTTTCCGGCGGAATGGGTTTTCCTCGTACCGCTTCTATCAGCATAAACACTAATCGTCCTCCATCCAATGCCGGTAAGGGCAATAGGTTCAGCACTCCTAAGTTTACGCTTAATAACAGGGCAATATTACATAAGTTTAATATCAATACCAATGGGCCGTATGGTGTAGATTCTTCTGCTACCTCACCAATGACCTGGGCAATTCCGATAGGTCCGGAAACATCATCCTTGGAAGCTTCTCCCTGCACTAACATGGCGAGACTTTTTAAAGTAGAAACCAAGCTGTAACGCACTTCGTAATAAGCATATTTAAAAATGGCAAGTCCCTTAGCCTCTACCGCTTCTCCATATCCCTGAAAACCAATCAAATGTCTTCCGTTTTCCTCACTGTACTTTGGAATTAACTCCACTGTATATCTTTCCCCATCTCTTTCATATTCAATGGTCATAGGCTTATCACCATTGAGATAGGTATTAATATAAATTTCTCTGGCAAGGAAAATCTTCTCTCCGTTCATACGGATAATTTCATCCCCCGGCTCCATTCCCGCTTCCGCTGCCGGAAATCCTTCCATAATTCCTAAAATAACAGGTTTATCAGAACCACTGAATCCTACCAGCAATAATGCCAACAAAAAAGCCAATATAAAATTAAATAACGGTCCTGCCACAACAGAAGAAATTCTTGCCCATACCGGTGCCGCATTAAAGGAATTGGGAGAAGGTTCACCTTCCGGTTGATTCAATCCATCTTCTCCTTCAAACATACAGGCTCCACCAATGGGAAGCAGGCGAATTACATAATCAGTTCCGTTCTTGTGAAAGCCAACTAACTTAGGACCCATACCAATAGCAAATTCCACTACATGAATCCCATTTACTTTTGCCAGTAAATAATGCCCAAATTCGTGAGCCAACACAATGGCTCCAAATATTAAAACAAAATATATTAATGTCATGTTTTACCTTCTATATAAATTTTTTCATTTCACTCCTGAGACTTCCTCAAATCCCAAGCCCTCATAATATAAAATTCTACAGCCCTGCTGCCTTACACACAAATTCGTGGCTTTCAGCTTCTGCCGCAAGAATTTGTTCCACAGAAGGAGCATCCACCATTTTATGATTTTTCATAGCTGCTTCAATAAATTCCGTAATCTGTAAATAAGAAATCTTCTTATCCAAGAACAAGCTTACCGCTTTTTCGTTTGCAGCATTATAAACGGTAGGCATACTTCCGCCAATTTCAGAAGCTTCATAGGCTAACTTCAAACCACGGAAAGTTTCCATATCCGGTTTTTCAAAGGTAATCTGTGCTAAATCGTAAAAATCTACTCTTTTTCCACCCATTGGCATTCTATCCGGATAAAATAACGCATACTGAATTGGTAACTTCATATCCGGAGTACCAAGCTGCGCCATAATTCCTCCATCTCTAAACTGAACCATAGAATGAATGATACTCTGTGGATGCACTACTACCTGAATCCGGTCCAAAGGTACATTAAATAACCATTTTGCTTCAATTACTTCCAAACCTTTATTTACTAAAGTAGAAGAATCTATAGTAATCTTTCTCCCCATAGACCAGTTAGGATGTTTCAATGCATCCTCTACTTTCATGGATTTTAATTCTTCCAAAGTCTTTCCCCGGAATGGTCCTCCGGAAGCTGTTAAAAGAATTTTTTCTATCTGTTCCGGCTTTTCGCCGTTTAATGACTGAAAAATCGCACTGTGTTCACTATCTACAGGCAAAATGGAGATTCCTTTTTCTTTTGCCAAAGGCATAATAATATGGCCTGCAGTTACTAAAGTTTCTTTGTTGGCTAGGGCAATATCTTTTCCCGCTTCAATGGCTGCAATAGTAGGTCGGATTCCAATCATTCCTACAATGGCAGTTACCAGAATTTCCGATTCTTCCATGGTTGCAATTTCCAAAAGACCATCCATTCCACATAAAACTTTTACATCCAAATCAGCCACTCTTGCTCTTAAATCTTCACAAGCCTTTTCACTCCACATAGCTGCCAGACGGGGTCTAAATTCACGAATCTGTTGTTCCATTAGTTCCACGCTGTTTCCCGCCGCCAATGCAACTACCTGCAATTCTTTATTTTCTCTTACGATTTCCAAGGTCTGGGTTCCTATGGAACCGGTAGAACCTAAAACTGCAATTTTTTTCATTTACAATTTTCCTTTCGTTTATACAAACAAATCCTTCTTCCTTTACGCTTCTCTATGCTTTTTAAACCAGCAACGTAAATAAGAAATAAATCATGGGCGCTGTTACCAAAACACTGTCAAATCTATCCATAATTCCACCATGTCCCGGAATCAATTTTCCATAGTCCTTAATCTCATAATTTCTCTTAATCGCAGATGCGGCCAAATCTCCAATCTGAGATACTACACTGCCAATAGCTCCTATCAAAGCAAATATCCAAGTCACCTGCTGTTCTGTAATTACCTGTTCTACCACAAAATAGCCAAACAAAGCCCCTACAATAGCAGAACCTGCAATCCCTCCAATGGAACCTTCTATAGATTTTTTCGGACTTAATACCGGTGCCAGTTTATGTTTTCCAAACAACATACCAACACAATAAGCACAGGTATCACTAATCCAGGAACTAATAAAGATTACCCATACAAAATACACTCCGTATTCCAATTCTCTGGTTAAATAAACAAAAGAAAACAGTACCGGTGCATATATAAAAGAAAAGTAAGTACTCATAATCTGATTTGCATGATATTTTGGAAATTTGAATACATACACCATCAACAAAACAATTAATGCCATGACTGCAATCATAATCATTAGTTGCTGATTCTTTAAGAGTGCCATATCAATATAATATAAACTAATAAAAATATACCCGACTACTTCCAATGTATTCTGTTTCTTTTTATCTTTTTGAATTTCACACGCCAAACATAACTCATGAAAAGCAATTATGGATATGAGCCACAGGGTTAAGGCCAAAATATAGCCCCCACTTCCCACAGTAAATAAAGCCAAAATTACTAACAGAATCCCACTGATTAAACGGCTTTTAAACATCTCTTTTTATTCCTCCTTGAGAAGACCGTATCTTCTGTCTCTATGATTATATGCCTCTACAGCTTTTTCCAATTCTTCTTTTGAAAAATCAGGCCATGGTACTCCCGTAAAATAAAACTCTGTATAAGCAAGTTGCCATAAAAGAAAATTGGAAATACGCTGTTCATTACAGGTACGGATCAATAAATCCGGTGCCGGAAGACCTGCTGTATCCAAACTGTTTTCCATAATCTCTTCCGTAATTTCTTCCGTAATTAATTCTCCTGCAGCTACTCTTTCTGCAATCTTTCTGGTTGCTCGCACCAATTCATCTCTTCCGCCATAATTTATGGCTATGGAAAAATGAAGTCCCGTATTATTTTTAGTAGCTTCTTCCAACTGTTCAATACTTTTTCTGATGTCTTCATCCAATCGGCTTTTTTCTCCGATGACACGGACACACATATTGTTTTTGGCTGCTGTCTTCAAACAATTCTTCATATAATTACGAAGAAGTTTCATTAAAGCATCCACTTCATCCTTAGGACGATTCCAGTTTTCCGTGGAAAAAGCATATACTGTCAGATACTGAATTCCCATTTTATATGCCACTTCACAGATTTCTTCTACTGTCTTTGCCCCTTGGATATGGCCATAATTTCTTGGCATTCCTTTGGCTTTTGCCCAACGGCCGTTGCCATCCAATATAATTGCTACATGATTAGGAATATTCAATGTCTTTTCCATCTGATTCACCATTCCTTTCACTTACATTCTAACTCAACACTACATTAGATATACCATAAAAAAGCTGCCCACACAAGGCAGCTTTTTATAACACAAGTCTATACAGTTAAGATTTCTTTGGATTTTTCTTCTACTGCTTTTTCAATGTCTTTGATATATTTATCTGTTAATTTCTGAACTTCGCTTTCTAAATCTTTGATTTCGTCTTCAGAAACATCTTCTTTTGCTAATTTCTTAAATGCATCATTAGCATCACGTCTGATGTTACGGATAGCAACTTTAGCTTCTTCTCCTTTTTTCTTAACATCTTTTACTAACTCTTTACGACGTTCTTCTGTTAATTCCGGGAATACAAGACGGATTACAGAACCATCATTATTTGGTGTAATTCCGATATCGGATGCCATAATAGCTTTTTCAATGGCACGGATTAAACTCTTTTCCCAAGGTGCAATTTGAAGCATTCTTGGTTCCGGAACGGAAATATTACCTACCTGCTGAAGAGGTGTTGGTGTTCCGTAGTAATCTACTTTAATTTTATCCAATACATGTGGATTAGCACGTCCGGCTCTGATTGTCTGATATTCACTTAATAAATGATTGTAAGCCTTTGTCATTTTTTCATCAAATACTTTTACTCTTTCTTTCATAACCATTCTCTCTGCTTTCTTTTTATTTTATCATTTAAACCAGAACTTTAGTTCCGTTAAAGTTACCTTTTACAGTATTTACAATACTGTTTTCTTCGTTTAATCCAAATACCCACATCGGCATCTTATTATCTCTTGCCAAAATGGATGCTGTCATATCCACTACCTGAAGATTCTTTTCAATTACTTCGTCAATAGTTACTTCATCGTATTTCTTAGCATCCGGATTTTTCTTAGGATCATCATCATAAACACCATCAATCGCTTTTGCAAGAAGAATTACTTCTGCTTCCACTTCAATGGCTCTAAGTACCACACCGGTATCCGTTGAAAAATAAGGATGTCCTGTACCACCTGCAAAGAACACTACCATTCCTTTTTCAAAATATTTATTTGCTCTGTCCTTAGAAAATAATTTTGTAAAAGAACCGCATTCAAATGGTGTTAACACATTTGTTTTCATTCCTACGGAACGGAAAATCTCCGAAACATAAATACAATTCATAATGGTAGCTAACATACCAATCTGATCTGCCTTGGTACGGTCAATGTTTTCACTGGTTCTTCCTCTCCAAAAGTTACCGCCACCGATTACAATTCCTACCTGAATACCATCATCTACAAGTTCTTTTACCTGTAATGCTACTTTTCTGACAGTTGGTTCATCAAAACCTGTTTTTTTCTCTCCGGCGAGAGCTTCTCCGCTTAGCTTTAATAAAATTCTCTGCATCTGTACTTTCTCCTATTTATTTTTTACGACCTGCTTTTTTAATTTCATCAAAGAAAGAGGTTGGATTCACATCTGCATAACACTGTGAACACATACCTTCAATTACTGCACCGTTATTGATCTGTACAGATTTGGATTTAATATTTCCCATAACGATTGCAGTTGTATCCAATACTACCGGACCATGTACATCAATATCACCCTTTACAGCTCCTGCAATTACTGCACTGGTTGCAAAAATATTACCAATAATTACGGTTTCATGTCCAACCTTTACAGTTCCCAAACTTCTTACTTCACCGGTAATCTTGGCACTTTCCGCATAAATTTCGGCAGCCTGGGAGTTACCTTCAATAACACCTGTAATACTCATTTTTCCCGCAATATTTATATTACCATGTACAGCCCCTACCAATTCCAAAGACCCCTGGGATGTAATATCACCATTAATTGTCATTCCTGCTGTAATATTACTTACTTCATCAGAATATGGCTGATTAAAAATGGCATTCATATCAATCTTTCTTTCTTTTTTAACTTCCTCTTTTTCCTTTAACATAGCCTCGATTTCTGCCAAATCGTCCTCTGCCTGTTTTTCATCAATAACAGTTTCTTCTACTGTTTCATCCGGCACTAGTTCTGTAACCGCCTGTGATAAATCTTCTTTTAAATCCTGAAAAAATCCCATTTGTTTTTTCCTCCATCTATTCTTCTGTTAAACGTATTTGCTGTATCGCTACTGTTTCCTCATCCATAGGCAACAATATGGTATCATCCAGCCGATTGATACCTTCTATGATAAGAGGCAATGCCTCTATCGTACTTTTCTTACCACCGCTATCATGTAATAAGACAATAGCGGTATTGCACTTCTTTATACCATTTATACAATTCTCCGCAATCTCTTCTGCAGACAACAAGGTATTTGAGGCATCTCCACTGGAAACATTCCAATCATAATACTGAATGTTTTCTTCCTTCAGCCATTTCATAATCTGCTCTCTAACCTGGGCAGAAACAATGGTATTGGAACTGCCTCCCGGGAAACGGTATATTTTTATATCTTCACCGGTACATTCATATATATAATCCCGCAATTTATAAAAATCTTCCTGAAACGCTTCCAAAGATTCATAGATATCATTGTAAACGTGACTATAAGTATGTATTCCAAGAGTATGGCCATCGTCCAAAATCTTTTGAAGACAATCTTTATACTGCGGCATATTCATTCCTGTAACAAAAAAAGTCGCTTTTACATTATATCTTTTTAAAATATCTAAGATTTCTTCCGTATAAATACTGGGGCCATCATCAAAAGTCAAATATATCTTTTGTACATTTTGTTCTTCCGTTTCTGCTTCCTCTGTCTCTACTTCTTCCTCTGTTTTTTCTTCTGCCGTGTTTATTGGTTCTATAGTTTCCTCATTCCAAACAATCTCCAGGCTTTTATTCCCTTCTTTTTTCAACTCTTGTATCTGCTTTTCCAGATTTCCTATCCGCACAGCAAGGATGATACAGAATATGGATGGTAAAATTAAGAGCGTAGCAACGGTTATTACAATTATCTTTTTTAACCTCTGCACCCGTTTTTTACGGTCTTGCACTGCTATCCCCCCTCTTTATATTTGCAATCCTACTCTAATGTAGTATACCATTTTACTACACCTCTTGGCAAGATAAATTAAATCGATATATTACTCATTAAACAACATGTGATATTTATTTTGCAATTTCTTTTTACTTATATTTTCACTACTATTTTTATCGCATAGACATACTATTATTTAAAATTAGGGTACTATATAGAAATAGAGTGTCCTGTCCATGAAAATCCACCAGATTTCCTAATAATGCACTGTTCACATAACGGGTATCTATTACTGTAATTTTAGAATATTCATCCACCAACAAAGGAATCAGACTGCTGCCAAATGAATCCCTAAACACAAGTAGTTCCCTTTCCTCTGAAATTGCAGGATTTTCAATTACCTGCAAAGCACTGGTTCCTGACAAAAATAGTTCATAAGCATCCTGTCCTTTGGATTTTTCCATGTTATAAATAACGGAAGCTACTGGTTTGCCGGTATCGTAACTTGTAACCTTACAATTTTCTAATATCGGGCTACTTAAATAATACAATTCATCCGGCGCCACATTCAATGCTGCCTGCCCATAATATACTCCATAAAAGGGACGATCCAATTTCTTTACCTCATAGTTTTCTGTTTTCGATAAAACTTCTTCCCCTTTTAACATAATGTCTTTTAAATGCTCTGCCACAGGGATTATTTTTTCCTGTCTCCAATGAGTATCTGTTTTATAATAATCCTCCAAACTCAATAATCCTGTAATATCCACATATTCGGTAAAATGCAATTTTTCTGTCATATAAGAAAACAATTCTTCATACTCCATAGATAAATAACCATTTTCCTGTGCTAAAAAGAAGTTTTTATCCGGAACAACCGAAAAATAACACTTGCTATTATATGGTTTTAAATACGTAGTATATATTTTTTCCATATGAGATGCTGCATAATCCAACATTTGGTACTGCACGGGATATTCCATTTTCGATAAATAGCCGTTTACAATATAAATATCATTATTGTCTTTCTTTTGAAACAACCCATAATTGGCAATGGCTTTCATCCCCCGAAACCAATCCCGAAATGGAAACTGATCCAGGGAATACGTTTCAAACTTTTCCATAAATTCCCCCTCCAACACTGTTTCCATGGAAAATACAGGGAATTTCGCCAACACTCTTCTTTCGCTTTCCGAGAAGCTGTCATCCTGCTTTCCCCAGCATAAAAAAGACAATCCCAAAAGTGCTCCTGCCATAACCGCTACTAAAATAAAATCTCTGCTCTTTCCTTTTTTCTCTGTATTTTTTTCAGAGTATTCCTGCATATTCACCGCTCCTAATCTGTATTATCTTTTTACTTTCACCGTTTTTAATAATCTAACACTCTGCTTTCCGGTCTTATCCCTAAAATCTGAAATATAAAAACGGGTTAAAGGAACCATCCACCAAAAATGCTGTGATTATAACTAAAAATGCCACCATAATCATAGGCTCTGCCACCATGATCACCTTTCTCCCAAAAGAAATTTTCTGCATTTTCTCATATAATTTAACCGGTAAGGGAGTAGCAGCCATGATGGCAATCAGAAACGTTACTAAATAATTTCTCAAATAATAAACACTTTCCGTAGAAATCAGCTTTTCTGAACCTATACCAAACAAGCCTACTATATTTTTCATTGCCTCCGGCAAGGAAGCTGCATCAAATATCATAAAACTAATCATCACAAAGAAAAGTACATAAATATGATTCCAAAACTTTGCTTTACTTAAATAGGGCATAAGAAAGAACTTCTCTATCATCAAAAACAGAACAAAATAAATTCCCCACAGGATAAAATTCCATGCTGCTCCATGCCAAAATCCGGTCAGAAACCAAACTGCAATAATATTAAATATCCATCTTAACTTTGAAACACGATTCCCCCCCAAGGGAATATAAACATAATCCCGAAACCAGGAACCTAAAGAAATATGCCAGCGTCTCCAAAACTCGGTTATACTTTCTGAAATATAGGGGTAGTTAAAGTTTTCCATAAAATGAAACCCAAAGATTTTACCTAAACCGATAGCCATATCACTATAACCGGAAAAATCAAAATAAATATGAAGCATAAAAGCGATTCCATACATCCAAAAGAACAATACACTTTTTTCTGAAGACGTTTTAAATACTGCACAGCACTCACCTAACGCATTAGCTATCAAAACCTTTTTGGCCAACCCAATCATAAATCTGCGAATTCCTACTGCTGCCAATTCTATACTATGTTTTCTCGTTCTTAACTGCTTTTCCACATCCACATATCTTACAATAGGTCCTGCTATTAATTGAGGAAACATAGCCACATAAGTGGCTAAAAGCAAAGGATTTTTTTGTACTTCTACATTTCCCCTATAAACATCAATATTATAGCTTAATATTTGGAATATAAAGAAACTGATTCCAATAGGAAGAGCTATTTTTAATAAGGGCACTTGTAATCCTGTCAACATATTAAAGTTCTCGATGAAAAAATCAGCATATTTAAAATATCCCAAAATACTTACATCTAAAATTACGGCAAGAAACAGAAACTGCTTTCCTGTTTTTTGTCCCCTATATTTTTCAATTAAAAGTCCCAAAACATACCCCAAGCCTATGACTGCCAGCATCAAAAAAACATATCTGCTTTCTCCCCATCCGTAAAAGAAAAGGCTGGAAAGAAATAAAACTAAATTTTTCCCGCTCTTTGGAACTATAAAATATAAAATCAATACTACAGGTAAAAAATAATATAAAAATGGTATGCTTGAAAAAAGCATAGCATATCCTCCTTAAACAAATTACTTCTTGCTTATGATATCATTTATTATATCCACGAATCAACCTTATAACCCAAAAAGAACCCCTATTCTTAGGGGTTCTCAATGAATACTTTACTTTTTATTCAAACTGTGCAGGACACATTACAAAGAATACCATGCTATCTGCGCTTTCAATTACAGTTTCTTCTGCTTCAGTACAAATATTCCATCTGGGATCTGCATTATCACTTAAAACCTGCATAAATGCATCCACATCTGCACCTTCATCCAAAGTAAACACATAACCAACAAAAGGAATAGTTCCAATCATCGGTGCAAACATAACACCACTGTTAAATCCTGTAATTTCAGCATTACCAAATCCAGTCAATAAACCTTCCTGAACTTCCATAGATGCTCCGCCAAATTGAATTACCGGATTACTGAGAATCTTATCTGCCATTTCCTGAGCTGTAATTTCCGGATTTTCAGCCTTAATTGCATGGAATTCCTGTGCTAACAACGCCCCAATTGTTTCTCCTGAAATATCAGCACCGTTTTCTTCTGTCTGAGTTTCTTCTCCTACTTCCGGTGTTGGCATCTCTGCAGGAGTATCCTCCGGTGCCGCTGCAGGAGCGTTTCCTGGATCTACTGCCGGTAATTCTTCTACCTGATTTTCTACATTTGCATCATTGTTGTTTGTAGTTCCACAGCCACATGCTACCAAATTAGCTGCCATAGAAACTGCTAACATAGTTACTAAAAATTTCTTCATCTTTTTTCATAATCTCCTTTTTTCATACTACTGTCTGCCATATAGGCTTAATTCTAGTATTTCTCTTTTTTCTATAAATATGTCCTTACTCTTTAGAAAACAGGACAAATTTATTCGTATTTTTTTGTTGCTAATTTAACCAGAAGCTCTGCTATTTTTTCCATAGATTCTACGCACACATATTCATATCGTCCATGGAAATTATGGCCTCCTGCACAAAGATTAGGGCAAGGTAATCCCATGTAAGACAATCTGGCACCATCGGTACCCCCTCTGATTGGTTGGATTCTTGGAACAATTTCCAACTCTTCCATACACATTTTTGCATATTCTACCAAAAAGAAATATTCCGGTTCCACTTTTTCTTTCATGTTATAGTAGGAATCTTTCTGAATTACTGTAACAGTCCCTTCTCCGTATTTTTGATTTAAGAATTCTTTGCATTTTTCTAAATATGCTTTCTTAATTTCAAATTTTTCCTTATCATGGTCACGGATAATATAATTTAATTTAGCGCTTTCTTCATTTCCCTGCATATCTGTCAGATGATAGAATCCTTCATATCCGCAAGTATATTCCGGCTTTTCACTTCTTGGAAGCATCATTTCAAATTCCATAGCAATTAGTGCTGCATTTTTCATTTTATTTTTTGCTTCTCCGGGATGAACATTAACTCCCTGTACCTTTACAACACAAGAAGAAGCATTGAAATTTTCATATTCAATTTCTCCCAATGCACCGCCATCTACCGTATAACCATAATCTGCACCCAAACGCTCCAGATTAATATGATCTACACCACCGCCAACTTCTTCGTCCGGTGTAAAGCAAAGGGCAATCGGACCATGTTTGATTTCCGGATGTGCAAGTAATGTTTCTGCCATTGTCATAATTTCAGCGATACCGGCCTTATCATCAGCTCCTAAAAGAGTAGTACCGTCTGTAGTAATTAATGTTTTACCAACATATTCTTTTAACTCCGGAAACTTTTTTGTGGTAAGTTTAATTCCAAGTTCCTCATTTAATAAGATATCCTGTCCTTGATAATTTTCTACAAACTGAGGATTTGTTACTTCTCCCGAAATATCCGGTGCTGTATCCATATGGGCAATAAATGCTATTGTTTTAGGACTGATTCCACCATCGTTAGCAGGAATTTTTCCATAAACATAACCTAATTCTTCATCAAAATATACCTCTGAAATTCCTAATCCGGTCATTTCCTGTGCTAGAATTTTTCCCAGATTTTTCTGTTTTTCAGTACTCGGAAAAGAGGTTGAATTTTCGTCTGATCTGGTATCTACCTTAATATAATTTAAAAATCTTTTTACTACATTACTGTTCATATTCTTCCTTTCCGTTTACAAACCAGAAAACAAGATACTGCTTACACTTTCCTTGTGCTTCATACATCGTATCTTATTTTTATTAAACTTAACCATTGAAATCATTAATATTTTCTTAATATTTTAATTAACATATTTTTTTATCTTTATATAGGATTCTTTAATTTCTTCATATTTATGTATAATAAAACCGCATTCACGGTCCACCTGCTGTTCTATTACTTCATAATTTAAAATCAATATATCAACCACATCTTTAGCAATTTGATGATTTTGTGCCATCTGCTGCATAATCGCCACTACCTTATCTTTTGGCATACTGTCTTTATAACTTCTTTTACCTGTTAATGCACTAAAAATATCGGCAACGGCTACTATTTTTTCTGCTAAAGATAATTCTTCTTCCTTTATTCCATAAGGATAACCTTTTCCATCCAGCTTTTCATGATGCCTCATAGCAATTTTATAAACATTATCACTAACATGGCCACTGATAATATTTCCCGTAAGAATAATATGGGTCTTCATGATTTCCATTTCATCATAATCCAGTCTTCCCGGCTTTTCCAAAACCTCTAACGGAATCGCTACTTTTCCCAAATCATGAATATATGCTCCTGTATAAATTTCATCTATCTCTTGCTGTTCCAATCCCATTAATTTTGCAATCACTACTGCAGCACTTACCATAGTTATTGTATGGGTTACTGTACTTTCGCTCCGGAAATCAATTAAAAAGGCAACCATTCGAATTAATTTTCTGAGTTCATCCTCTGAAAACTCTGTCCGGTACAAATACTTTTCTGTATCATTAATATAGCTTCCGTCCAATAAACGTTTTTGTACCTCAAAAGCTTGTTCTGTTTCACAAAATAACTGTAAATTTTCCTTTGAAAAACAATTGGTTTTATCTAATTTTTCCATTTCAATAGGAATCTTTTTCGTTCTTAAATAGATTTCCACGCGGTCTGCCAGGAATATCAAATTCGCCAGTTGCTTATTTTCGCTTCCCACCTGCTTTAACTTTTCCCACGGAGTATGATGATATAAAATAGCATCTTCTTTCCCTGTCATTACTTCTGACAATTTTAATATCAAATAACCGTATATGGAATGGTCATACACCTGTTTATTCTCAAACTGAACAAGTTTATCAATCTCCTCTGTTTTATAAGCACCCACATCATGAAGTAATCCTAAAATGTAGGCATCTGTAATTTCTCTTTCTCCTACACCTTTTTTTTCTAACATCTTTGCTACCAGATATCCTACCCGGCTTCCATGATCCACCAATTGAGAATTTTGTATTTTCAGCATATTACTAATAATATGCATAATACAATTACTGTTTCCTAATATATTCATTAAAATATGATTCCATTTTCTTTATAGTATATTTATGTAATAAACATTTTTTCCTTGTATTATGTTATAGAAATTATCTGCTCTTTCCCGCCTTTTAACTCCATAACAGCACAGCCCTTTCCGTTTTTCTTTGCCTTATACATAAAACTGTCTGCCCTGCGATAAAGTTCCTCATATTCAATGGCTTCCCCTGATTTGGTAAAAATAATACCTATACTTAAAGAAACCACAACCTTTTTTTTCCCATCTTCATTATGAAGTACCATAGGAAATTCTTTTAAAATAGTTTTCGCCTTATTAACCACATGGGTTCTATCCGTTACATGAGGCATGAGGATAACAAATTCATCTCCTCCGATTCTGGCCACACAATCTGTCTTACGGAAATTACTTTTTAAAATATCACTGATTCTACAAAGAAGCACATCTCCAGTCTCATGTCCTAATTCATCATTGGCCGTCTTAAAATTATCAATATCAATCAAAAAGACTGCACAAGCTTCTGTAACATCTAAATTCATTTCTACATAGCGTTCCATATACCTACGGTTATATATCTTTGTCAATGGATCATGATAAGACTCATTTTGTAGAAAATGCTTCTGCTTAAACTCTTTAAATTTCATATCAGAATACAGAATATTAATTCCTAACGCAAATGCTATAATAAGTACATCATTTAAAACATGACCTACAATCTCTACCACATCCCCCATTGGTGTTAGAAAAAAATACATGCTTAAATCCAAACAAAAAACTCCCAACATAATCGGAATATAATGTAATGGCATCATACTGGTCATTGCCGTAGTTATTATGGTACATAATAAAATTGTATTAGCAATATTGCTTGGATGGTAAAAATACATGATAGTTAATAAAAGCAAAAAAACTATCAAATATCCATTAGAAAACATAATTACATTCTTCTTATATTTTGAAAAATGATATTTCATTAGAAAAAATGTAGCAAACGAAATCCCGGACATAGCAAAACAAAGCACACATACTAATTGGGGGAAGTCAATATCAATAATACTAAGTCCCAGTCCATATATAAAAAACATAAATGTATTATGTGATGCAAATTTTTGATGTACTTCTATGGAATAATCCACTACATCTGTATAATATTCTTCATATTTTCTTATATATTTATTCTTATGTTTTCTTTCCGTCATTGCTTTTTCCCTTCATAAACAAAAAATCATATCTTCATGTTAACTTACTGTCATACTTTTGTCAAACAAAGCACAAAAAAACCGGAGAAATTTCAAACAATTTCTCCGGTTACTTTTATACTATATTGTATTCTCTTACCTTCATCCTACGGATTTGGTTCGTCTAGTTTCCAGCTACCTGTGCTGCAACTTCTGCTGCGAAGTCATCAACTTTCTTTTCGATACCTTCACCAGTTTCAAAACGAACAAAGCTTGTAAGAGTAAGTTCAGCACCTACTGCTTTAGCAACTGTTGCAAGATACTGTCCTACAGTCTGTTTTCCATCTTCTGCTTTTACATAAGTCTGATCTAATAAGCAAATATCCTTTAACTGTTTAGAAACACGACCTTCAACTGCACCATTGAAAATCTTATCAGCTACGATATTAGCTTTGTCTGCCATAGCTAATTCTACAAGCTGTGCTTTTGCTTCTTTAGAAAGGAAGTTGAATAAGTAATTCATGTTGCTCTTCTTTTCTTCATAAATTGCGATATCTTCATCACTCCATACTTTTCCTGTACAAGCTTTGCTAATTAAAGCATTTAAGATTGGTTTTGGAAGAGATGCAGGATCATTTAAAGAAGAATCTACAATGATTTCTCTCATTTTAGCAATTGCTTCCTGAGCAATATCAGCTCTGCTGATGTATTCCGGATTCATAGCTGCAATCTGCATAGCTACATCTGTAAGAGCTTCTTTAACATCAGCTGAACCATTAGCTGCTACGATAACACCAATTTTTCCACCTGCATGAATATAGCTTGCAACACAGTCACCTGTAACTTTTGCAAATCTACGTACAGATAATTTTTCTCCGATAGTAGCAGTTTTTTCAACTAATACGTCTTTAAGACCATTCATTTCAAGAAGTGCTTCGATATCTTCACCATTATTACCACCGTTCAAACCGGAAGCAAGTGCATTGTTAGCTACTAACTGTACAAATTCCTGGAATGTTTCATTTTTTGCAACGAAGTCTGTTTCAGAGTTAACTTCTGTTACAACTGCTACATTACCTTCAACTGCAACACGAGTAATACCTTCAGCTGCAATTCTGGAAGCTTTCTTTTCCATCTTAGCTGCACCGCTTTTCTTTAAAACTTCAACAGCTGCATCCATATCTCCATTTGTTTCAGTTAATGCTTTTTTGCAGTCCATCATACCTGCACCGGTCATTTCTCTCAATTCTTTTACCATTGCTGCTGTAATAGCCATTGTATCCTCCATTCTCCCGCATTTTGCGAGAATTAAATTGATAGTTTATTATCTTAATTAGTGATTTTCACAAACCAACTAATATACTTCGATTTTAGTTCATATTGCAAACAAAAAATTTATTTACAAATGACTTCGCTTAAATCAATGTAAGGAAACTATATAGTTTCCTTACATATCAATTAGCTATTGTTGATAAATTATTCAGCGTCAACTACTTCTTCCATATCAGTTGCTTCTGTTTCTACAACTTCTGTATAAACAGCTTCACCCTGATTAGCTTCAATAACAGCATCTGCCATTTTAGCAACGATTAATTTTACTGCTCTGATAGCATCGTCGTTACCAGGAATGATGTAATCTAATTCTTCAGGATCACAGTTTGTATCACCGATACCGATTAATGTAATTCCTAAGCTATGAGCTTCCTGAACACAGATTTTTTCTTTTTTAGGGTCAACTACGAAAATAGCATCAGGTACTCTTGTCATATCTTTGATACCACCTAAGTTCTTTTCTAATTTTTCCCATTCTTTTTTAATCTGGATTACTTCTTTTTTAGGAAGAACATCAAATGTTCCATCTTCTGCCATTGTTTCAATTGCTTTTAATCTGGCAATTCTGGACTGGATGGTTTTGAAGTTAGTAAGCATACCACCTAACCATCTTTCATTTACATAGTACATTCCACATCTTTCAGCTTCTGTTTTTACAGCATCCTGAGCCTGTTTCTTTGTACCTACGAAAAGAATTGTACCACCTTCGTTAGCAATATCAGAAATTGCTTTGTAAGCTTCATCTACTTTACCTACAGATTTCTGTAAGTCGATGATGTGAATACCATTTCTTTCTGTGAAGATGTATGGAGCCATTTTAGGATTCCATCTTCTTGTCTGATGTCCAAAATGAACACCTGCTTCTAATAACTGTTTCATTGAAATAACGCTCATGTCTTTACCTCCGTTTGGTTTTTTACTT
>JAFZGJ010000134.1 GCA_017555455.1 Lachnospiraceae bacterium | reverse complement strand
TGCTTCAATTCTTCATCAGACCAGATTCTTTCATAGGAACCACCAATCTTATCAAAAACATCTCCCCATGAGCCAAACTTATCCCATTCAGTCATGCGTTCTCTGTTATCTTTCAGCCATTCGTTTAATAGTTCCCATGTAGCTTCAGTAAATATGATACTCCAATTCTTTTTATAATCGGAATTATCGTTGTAAGAAACACCATCATACCCAATCCTTACAATACCTGTATCTGTTCTTTCTGCCATTCCAACAATTTCAAAAGAAGCCCAGATTCTACCTTCTTCCTGACTATTAATAAGGTTAGGATAACGATTATAGTATTCTTCTGCCAAAGCGTTATATCTTGCAACATCTGCTTCATTTCTAAACAGAACTTTACCTCCTCTTCCTTCTTCTCCCGGTTTCATTACATACTGTATTCCGGTTCCGGCATGAGTTCCTATGTAGTATCCTTCTAATCCAACCTCTGGAATATCATCAACACCGATTGCTTCCGCTAATCCATTTTCCAGTTCTGCATCCACGGCAATAGCATCATACCATATTCCGTTATAGCCTCCTATTTCACTGATCAATACCCTTGTTCCGGTCTGTTCGTCTACCCGGATTTTTAAATCGTCAACAGAGAAAACAGCTATACTTTGTCCATTTTTCAAAATTCTCATGCCGCCTGTTCCAATATCAGGTTCGGGTACAAACTGATAATTTGGAGTTTCATATTCTTTGAAATTAGAAACTTTTATTTCTGTTCTTTTTACTCCTGAGCTATCCGAAATCGTATACTTTTCCTTCAAACTCTCTACATCCGTATCGTCTTTCAGAAAATCTTTCCAAAAGTTCTCATTTGCAGTAAATCGCAAATCTTCATCATCTGAAAGCTGCCCAATAAACTCCATTACTTTATCATACTGCTCTTTGCTCTCAAAAGGTATTGACCATTCATATCCATCTGTCAAACCTGCTTTTTTGCAAAAAATTCCTTCTTCTGTATAACATGTAATATAGCGGATTTCTTCTCCATTCGTATCCGATGCCGGATAGGTGCATGAGGTACTTTCTGAAATAATCATATCCAATGCATTTTGTTCTACAGCATCTTCTTTCTTAACCGACTGCTGTTTTTCCATTTCAGCATGGCGTTCCTTCATCAATGCTTCAAGGACCTCTTGAATAGAATCAAACTTCTCTAAAAATTCATTCCACTCTTCCACAGTAAAAGTCTGGTTTCCAATTTGGAAGGTTTCATTTATCTCTCCATTCTCTATTTTTTCCTGCATTTCTTCTATCTGCTCACGTATGGCTTCCATGTAATTCTCATCGGAAACCTCTGCACCTTCAAAGAAACCAAGCCAGTATTCTTTAGAGGATACCATGCTAAACGCATCACCAGAATACCACAGTTGCTCCTCTTTATTACCTGAGTTATATCCATCAAAATACTTGTCTATCAACGCATACTGTTCTTCCGTGATGTCCATTGTCCAGCTAACTTCATTGTCACCCTCCATCCACTTACAGCAAATACTATGCTTCGTAAAATAGGTAACATATTCCTTGCCATCCGCCGGATCTACTGTCCTAACTATCTTCTTGAGTCCGTGTTCTAAACGTGCAACACCCTCTTCTCCACTTTGGATAGGTATCATCTGTGCAATATTCTGAATGTTATCTATAGCATCTGTATCCGAGTACGAACGAACTTGATTCCACTTTTGCAAATTTCCCATTAACTTCTGACATTCTAAGCCCTGTTCATACGTTTGAGAATTGCCCAAAAATGTTTCTTTCGCACTTCCTAATATTCCAATCCAGTCACGTTCAACCGTCCATGCTGCACTTTCATCAGAAATACCACTGCAATATCCGTTGTACTCTGCCTGTGCTGAATACGCTGTCATCTTGTTAAAAGACTTCATACCCTGATTATTGGTAAGCCCTTTGTCATCCATATAAGACATCAACGCAAACATTTCCATTTTCGTTGCATTATTTGGATTAACATCTTTAACACGCACCTCATAATCTCCTACCTTAACAATCGGGTCTTGTTCCGTAGAAGAATCCGCATACATGGCAATATACCCAATATTGCCAACGGTAGTAATGCCTATTCGTTTTCCATTGTCTGACGATTCAGAAAGCGATGTTGCATTGCCAATTGTCTCATTATTTGAAACTGACGAATTACGCCCTACTGAACGATTCTGGTTCTGTATCGCATAGTCACCTGCATAATACGAACTCACGCCATATATTCCCATAGTGCTCCTTTCCGCAACCCATCTGTCAGTTAGGGTTGCACCGCTCCCCGGAAAGGTCCAAGCGGCTTATTCCATACATTCATAAAATCTTTTAAACGACATATATCCTGCCAAATTACCTACATCATATTGTGCCTGCATAAATTCCTTAACTAACGATTTGAAATCCATCTTAGTATTTATGTTCTCTGCATCATACGTCAAATCGCCATTTACACCTCCTGAGGCAGTAAGGAAATCTCCAAATGCATTTTTAGTCTGTCCGGTAACGTCAAGATATGTAGAATATGCCAACATATCAATATAACTCGCATTTTCTGGATTTACCTGTGTAGGATTCACAAAGTATTCTGTTTCTTCTCCATTCTTACCCCAATGCTTTACCATGTACTGAGGATTACCGTCTGTATAACCTTCTGCTCTAAATACAGATGCACTGCTTCCATCCGGATAGCCCACAGAAGTAAGTGCTCTGCTCCCCGAATCCTCATCGGTCATTTTCAGATTAATACAAGTCCCTGTACTAAAAGAACTCGCCACCTGATTATTGTTCCGATTTACTCTGTTGTTGTAGTAGTTGACGCCGCCCATAGCACCGCCGATTCCTGAAATTGACATATAATCTCCTTTCCGCAATCCATCTGTCAGTCCGGATTGCACCACTTCCCGAAAGGTCCAAGTGGTATAAAAATTTTAATATATAAAAACAGCGCCTATTTCACTTTTACATTCAATCCGTTGAAAATAGACGCTATCCTTAGCTTATAATATGTATCGGTAAATTTTCTTTTTTTCTCACTCCAATGGAACGAAACCCTATCTGAATGGGAACGAAACCTTATAGCTTAATTCCTAAACTATTCCACCGTTTTTTATTTGTTCTTCACGTAACTTAGCCAACGTATTTGCTCCCTCCGGATTGTATAAATCCAATAATTCCAAGAAATTACCTGTCTTTTTGCATCCACTCAATAGCAAACGCATACTATCCGCATCTTTTCCAAACATCAATCCAAGCAAACTCATATCATACTGATTTTGCTTATCACTCAACACTCCCTGCCCATGCAAATCTTCCATAAAACCATTTGTACGAACTTCTGCTCCGATACTCATCGCTGTACGATATAAATCAGGATCAACACGCTGTAAGTAATTCAAATAGCGAGTTTCAATATTCCTATTAGGAGTTCCACTCATCATCCAATTTGCTATATCTTCCACAGAAGCTCCTACACCGGCATCATCAAGCAAATGCATCTGCCATCTACCGCTTTCAGTCTTTGTAAAAGTATATTTTCCATCTTCCGAATACAATGTATTTGACCATGAGTTTTTTGGAGCCGCCTGATCTCTAACAAGCACTTCAAATGCATCCATTGTAACTCTGTCTGGGCTACAGTTTTTCTCATCTGTAGGTAATTCCATTTTTCCTAATGCTACTGCTGTTTGTATCAACTCATAATCCGATATGTTTTCTCCATGATAAAAATAAGAATTTTGTTCTTTCAATTTTTCAAAGGAAGCTGGAAGTTTAACCTCCTCCAACTGTTCTTTGGAAACCTCAGTCCAATCTTCTTTTTTCTTACTCCCTGCTGTCTGCATTTGTATTCTCGGACCATTTGTTATCTTTGTACCATATTTGGCTGTAACCATATGCTCTGTTATAGTTACTTTTCCAAAATTAAACAGACTTTTTCGGTTTCCGAAATTACCAAGTCCATCAACTTTCATAGCATAAGGAAATGAAGAACCATTATTTGAATTTAGTATAGAATATGTCCCCGTAAAATATGTATTTGCAGCCTGTATCCTCATACAACAACCTCCAATTCAACTATAAAAATAGCGTCTATTTCCTTACTCAATCCTTTGAAAATAGACGCCATCCTTTGCTATAGAATATATCGGCAAATATCAGTATTTCTTTACCTGCCAAAACATAAGACTATATCAAAATATCAATTTTCTTATATTTTACTTCTTCTGGTGGTAATACAGCCGTTTCAGCAAGCACTTCGCTTTCTGCGGTCATGGCTTCATCT
Source organism: Lachnospiraceae bacterium (assembly GCA_017555455.1). Taxonomy (GTDB): domain Bacteria; phylum Bacillota; class Clostridia; order Lachnospirales; family Lachnospiraceae; genus SFDP01. The sequence continues at coordinate 10,626 of JAFZGJ010000134.1, read as the reverse complement.
AACAATTCAACATTTTCTGTTGCAAGTTCTTCCACCATCTCCTCTGTGATTTCCTGAACCTCTTCCATACTTTCGGTAAGACCGCCCTTTTCTTCAATGCCAAGAGCTTCTTCAACCATTTCTTCTTTTCTTTCTTCCTCAGTCTTAGGAGCATAATCTTCGGCAAGTTCTTCAATTTTCTCTCCTCGCTCCCTCGCCTCATCCATCGTATGAAACATTTGCTCATTATTATATTGTTTCTTCACAGCAGCAATCTGATCTTCGTAGGAATGAAACATCTCCAATTTTCTTGCAATATCTTCGATACTATCACATTGCATATTTTTCAGATTTTCTTTCTGATTTTCAAAAAACTTAATCTGACTTTGTGCTTTCTGCTGTCGCTCTAATTTATCCTGCGTACTTTTCAGCATTCCGGCAGTTCCAAATCTCTGTGAAAATACAGAAAAGCCACTAAGACCATTTACAGATAAGTTCATAGGCACACCTCCTACACTTCCTCATCCACCTTCTTTGATACAAGCTCAGATAAGGTATTGTTATATGTACCATTGCTCTTATAGGTTCCGCTTGACCGTGCTGCTGCATTAGAAATACTATTTGCTTTCATGGATACCTTATCGGCAAATGAATTATGTCCGGTAAAAAGAGTTTTGAATGAACTGATGTCTGCTTTTTTCAGTGCTTCCTCGTCCAGTTCCAACTTATTACCCTTGCCTACGGTAATACCGATTTTGGAAAGCATATTCTCATTAGACTCGGTAATTCCTGTCAACCACACAGCATTGCGTAATACATCTTTTGAATTGGAATCACCTGCCTGCTCCACAACATCATTGTAATCTTCTACAAATGATTTCACAGCCTTTGTGATAGCATCCCAATCGTAATCTTCGACCTCGATTTCTTCCCCGGTCTTTTCATCCTTTTTCTTGATTTTCTTCTTTTCCCAAAGTTCATCATTATTTAAGGCATCGGCTGATTTTTTTAATGCATCTGCTCCTGACTTCATAAGTGTTGATTTCTGTACGGAATCTCCACCGGAAGATGCTTTTTCTGCATCCTGCTGTGCGTAGTACGCTTTCAACAGTTTTCCGTAACTACCATTCTTTATTGCAGCATAATCAGAAAGACTAAATGCACTGCCTGTTGACTGTGTCTGCATACCACCGAACAAATAGGAATAATCTACATTCGTGTTATATTTACTTGCATAATCGCTGAAACTATTTATTTCTGACATAGTAAGCACCTCCTATAAACGCACATCAACATGGGTATATGTAACTGTTTCCGGTACAGATACCTCTACCGGTTCTGCTACGTCTGCACTAACTGTTTCATTCTTAATCTCAGCACCCACATTCTCGGTTTCTTCTGTTCCTGCCACAGTCTTGTCCTCTTTTTCATTTGAAACAGCATCCTTCTTATCTGTTTTCTTATCTTTATCATCTGCTTTTTCAGTCTGCTGATCTGCTTTCGCAGCTTCTTCCAATTCTTTATTTGCAGTAGCCAACGTATTCATCTGTGCAGATTCTGCTTGAGCCGCCTTCTGCTCTACTTCTGCAAGCTCCTCTTTCTTTGCCTCTACATCATCACCACGAGCCGAATCTAACTTGATTTCAGACTCCAGCACCCCGGCTCTGCCTTCCATCTTTGTAGCAACGCTGCCCTGCACCTGTGCCTGAGCCATTGCGGAATCAGCAGAAATCATAGCCTTCATACTAGCCTGTGACAGACCTGTGCTTTGCTTTCCAGCTTTCGGAGCAGTTTTCTTACTGCCACCAAGCATATCATCCATTGAAGATTTCTTTGCCTGCTGTTCTTTCCTCTGTTCAATCTGATGCTGTCTTAACTGATTATTCAAATCCGTAATCTGCTGCTGTATTTCCTGTCGTTTCTTCATTTTTTCTTCAATGCTCATGTCCTTGTTGGCAGAAAGCTCCTGCAACTGTTTCTGAGCATTAGCAATCTGATTCTGAATATTCTTGCTGACAGAATCTGTTGCCTTCGTCATATTCATTCCACCCACAGGTGTATTTGCTCCATTTAAACCGTTAATTCTCATATCCTATTACCTCCTGTTATCTACATAAGTGAAGCCATTGCAAACATATTCTCTTCTTCCGGTGTTGCTTCTCTATCTTCCACCTGTCCCATACGGTTCTGTGCCTGAGCCATTAAAGAATTTACTTTTTCCATTTCCGACTCATCACACCAGCCATTTTTTATGCCTTCCTTTACTTCCTGCATATCATTTTTTATTTCCGCTATGACAGCCCGTAATTGACTTGTAGTTTTTGCGGCTGCAATCTTCTTTGCTGTCTTCCTACATTCACACCAATACTACGAGATACCTTCTCGCTTTCTTTATCAGATGTACCTTCTGCATTTTCCGTTTCCTCTGTTTCTTCAGTCTTTACATCTTCCTCTAACCATTTAACACTAAGACCTTTAAAGCGATCACCAAAATGTTCTTTTAATTCCTGCTCTGCTTTTTTTCGTTCTTCTAACTTTTCCTGCCGGATTTTCTCTGCATTGTCTGTCATATCTTGTAACACAGAACTTTGCTTTGTGGGTCTACTAATTGTCCAGCCTCCCCAATTACCATTTTCATCACAGAACCAACCTTGACTTACTATTTCTCGTCCATTGGCAAGCTGCTGTTGCCTAAATCTTCTGGAAAAATCATTCAAAAACTTAACATCTTCTTCAAATTGCTTCTTTGTTGCCTCATCCGCTCCCAGCTTACCTAAAAATTTAGGATTAACAACAAAGTTAATATCTGATGAATTGCCATAAGTCTGTCCATAACTTACAGTACCGAAAAAAAACTTTGTTCCACTAATTTGCTTTTCCAACCCTTGAATATACTCAAGTCCTGCCGATACAGAATCCGGTATTGTCTTTTCGTAACTTACTCCTTCCTTCTGCACCACAGTTTGGGAAACATCATTTTTAGTACCCTCTGTTTTTGAATCAGGCTTGTAATCATTTTGTACTGGATACAGGTAATTACTTCCGATTCCCTTTACTGCCATACGCATCATCCTCCTTGAAATATTAATTAGAAATCCATTTCTAAATATACAGACAGTTCTGTTACTTCCTATTTCGGAATAATAAACTTCATACTAAATAGCCATGTTGTGAAACGACCTTTTTCTGTTGTGAAGCAAAAAGAAAAGACATAATCCATACGTTTTCGTACAAATTATGCCTTTTATACTCTATTCAATCATCAGCATTACTGTTAATGTGAAACTGTTTTCATCCTGGTTTATATCTATATCTCCATAATATTTCTGTGCCACTTTACGGATATTAGCAAGACCAAAACCATGACTTCTTTTATCCTTTTTAGTTGTCTCCGGCATACCAGTTTCCTTGTCTATCTCCACACCTTTACTGATACAGTTCTTCACTTCCAACATATACGCATTTTTCTTACGATACGCTAATACGGAAACATATAGATCTTTACATCCATTTACACCCTCAAAGGCATTTTCGATAGCATTATTCAAAATCACACTGACATCAAAAGCATTAATATTTGAATCCACCGGATAAATAAATTTACAATCAAAAGCTATCCCGCTCTCTTCGGCTTCTTTCTGTTTCTGTGTCAAAATCACATCAGTAACCGGATTTCCGGTTTTAATTTCCGCTGCACTCTCACCCCATGTCAACTTCAGTTCAGCCATATACTTTTCAAGTTCTTCAGTCTCATTTCTCATAAATAGATTTTCCAATACAGAGATATGATTACCCATATCATGTTTTAATGCTCGAATATCTCCATACAGTTTTTCCACTTCCCTGATATGCTGCTTTGTGTTTTCTATTTGCTCCGTCAGTAATAAATTTACATTTTCCTCTCTCTGCTTTTCCTTTATCTTTTGATAAGTTACAACAGCAATTAATACGGCAGCAAAAGAAACTATCTGATATAACACCCGTAAAAATGTGTACCCCGGATGAGCATTCCAAATATAAACTTCCATATCTTCCAAATACACATTGGAAAAGAAGTTAAATGTAAAATATCCTACCATTACTGTCAGCAGTGTAGCAAAGAGTAATAACAATTCTTTTCCCGAAATATCCTCTTTTTTATGCTCGTACACCTTATGAATTAACTTAATTACCAGGTACATCAAGGTGATGGCAACACCATAATATACCAGTTCTACAAGAATATATGCTATCCATTGTTTTACCGGTTCCGTGAGCATATATGAAGTGTTTATAAAGAGGGCAAACATAATATCCCGAAGCACCAATGTTACGCCGTAAACCATCCACCGGAATAAATACATAATGGTTGCTAAAAACACTTTCTGCTTGATGTTTCTTCTTTCCAAAAGGCACATCATAGTACCTGCCACAAAGATTCCCAAAAGATACGGATAGGTAATTTCCTGTGGCACACAATAAAAGACGAGCATAGCTACGGAATAGCTTATTCCTACATAATATGCCTTTCCCTTCATAAACGGTTGTACAAATTTATAAAACAACCAACCTTCCACCAAGATATTGATTATAGATATCGTATGATTTGCTATTGCCCAGTAAGTTTCCATATTATTCATAAGCAGCTATCCTCTCTTCTGAATGTATTTCATATATTTCTTTACAAACTCCGGATAATTCTGCTTTGCCATAAGGGCAGTTCCTCTTTCCAGATAAATTGTAGTCGCATCGTATTTTTCGACATACTTAAAATTGATGAGATAAGCCCTATGCGGTCTAAAAAAACTGTCTCCTGCTAAGGATTCCAAATCCGACATTTTGCCGTAATATTCAATCTCCCCATCCAACTTATGAATGACCACCTTACGGTTGAATACCTCTGCATAGACAATTTCATCAAGTATCACTTTCGTATGCACACCACTATTATTAATCAGTACATATCTCTCTTCCGGCTCTTTTTCGTTTATGTTCTGTGAACTCCATTCATCTACAGCTCTATGAAGAACATCCGAAAACTTCCCATCATCAATAGGCTTAACAATATAATTAAATGCTCCCACATCAAATGCCTGGAACACATACTCCTCCACCGCAGTCACAAAAACGAGTATTACACTCTTATCCTTTTTGCGTAATTCTCTAGCAGTTTCCATGCCATCTATTCCAGACATCTGTATATCTAAGAACAATATATCTATGGACTCATCCACTAAAAGCAATTCTTCTCCTGACTGAAAGAAAATAATCTCTGCATCCGGATACTGTTTTGCCACCTTATTTGCTATTAACTCCCTAATGTTCTTTTCATCATCACAAATCGCTATACGCATGGACTCACTTCCTTCGTAATTCTTATACTGCTATTATATCGGAACTTGTATTATGTTTCGATACTAAGATGTTGTGAACCGACCTTTTTATGTTGTGAAATAAAAATGGGCAGCATCTATAATATACCATAGAATACCACCCAATCTCTTTATGCTTTCATATCGAATCCAGTTATAGAACTCATTGTGGTGCTTAAAGAAGACATCTTTTTAATAAAACTGTCTGTAACACTCTTTAAGTCCGCACCTTTGAAAGTATACTCTTCCATTCTCTGCTCTGTTAGTTTCTCCTCTGCCGCTTTCTTTTCAGCCTTTTTCTGCTTTTCTTTATTCTCCTCAATTCTCTCAAGCCACTTATCAATATCCTTGTCTGTACCCGGTGTATCTGTAACTCCACAAACACACATAGTTGTATATTCTTCTCCAAACTCAATGGAGCAAGAAATCAGTCTCGAACCTCTTGCACTTAAAGACTGTTGTGTTTGCTTGATGTAATCCGGAGCTTTAGAAAGTTCTCTTTCTAACCACTGTCCAGTTTTCTCATCACTCATTGCTTTTCTTAATAATCCCGATGTAACAGATACCGCCACATTATTCCCCGGCTTCAAACAACTATATTTACCCATTAGGTAATTTGAATACTCTCTTACATTCTTATATCCACCTGCTCTGCTAGTACTATTCTGATAGCTGTTGCTGACTCCCATATTATTTCCTACCACTATAGCCATAATAATCACCTGTCCTTTCTAAATTTATACATCATAGATAGTGCCTATACTGAAAAATCAAATCTGGCTCCTACCTTTTCACCAGACACTTTATCCCAGTTCACATTATTAATCTTTTCTACCAATTCTTCCTCTGATGAAGCCTCTAATACTACTTTCTTCACTGAAAATTCATCATCCTTCTTATAAGAATTTACTTTCTTTTCTTCGGCAGCCTTCTTCTCTTCAGTGCGCTTCTCCCGTAATTTTTCTATATAATCTTTTTGCTTTTCAGACATTTTCTCTAACTCTGCAAAGATTGACATACTGCAATCATCATTTATTGAAACAGCCAGTTTGTTTATGATTGCATTGTTTCCGTCACCTTTCTCCAATGCTCTTTCAAAGCCAAACTGCTCACAAATTCTCTCTGACATATCAATTATCGTCTTAACCCGGCGCATCTTTTCATTTGCATAGTCTTCATTGTTTGCCATTTTTTCTACTTCTGCCTTAGAAAAAATAATCGAAAATTCCTTATCGCTTTTATCAAGTAGTGCTTTTTTATCATCACTTGCATCTGCGACAATAAAATCATAATCTCCATATGTCTTTCGAAGATTTTCCAAATAGTTTTTTGCCCGGCTCGACAGCTTATCTTCACTAGATTTTACTACCTGTTCGGATGCCACTTTACTTTTTTCTTTAACTGCACCATCTTTTTTCTGCTGAACTGCATTTTCATAATATGTAGCTACAGATGTTATTCCATGTGTTGTAACCATAATCATTCCTCCTTGAATTGACTATACGAAATCCGTTTCATTAATATCATGTATTACCCATACATATCTATAAAAGTCATCGGCACATACTCATCGTTTCTTTAACTCATTGCGTGAAACGACCTTTTTTTGTTGTGAAATGAAAATAGGCAGTATCTACAACACCATAGAATACTGCCCAATTCTCTTATACTTTTAAATCTAATGCTAATGTCATATATACCGATGTATTTCCCGACATCATTCTTTCTGTCATTATCTGTGTTATACTTTCCACGCTAGAGCCTGTAAAAGTCAGCTCAAACTTGCCAGCACTTTTGTCCGCTTTCTCTGCACGCTTTTCTGCCATTTTTTCTTCGGCTTCTTTTTTCTCTGCCCCTCTCTTAGCTGCTTTCTCTTCCGCCGCCTTTTTCTCCTGAGCTTTTCGCTGTGCATTTTCTCTGGCTATCTTTCCGTCTGGGTCATTCGTACAACCACTCGTCATAGTGATATTGCCATTTTCATCAAATGATACATTGCAATATGTCATAACCGGACTACCCGGCATTGTTTTCGTATATTCCACAGAACGCTTGATACACTCTGGAATAGCTGCCAGATTTTCTTCCAAATACGCAGCCTTTTCAGGATTATCCATACACTGCTTTAAAAATGCTCCCGAAACGCTTACTGTTACCGGAACTCCCTGCATAGATGTTTTTCCTGTATTCATATAACTGTACTTTTCCTGCAAATACTTAGAATAATCATTCGTATTTTTAAATCCGGTCTTGATTTCCTCTTTTCTAGTTACTCCCGGTGTAGACGTTTTTAAATCCATAATCGGGGATGTAACACCACTATTGGCACTATTTATTTCCATTGACATATCGGCTACCTCCACCATTTCCAAATCTATATGTTTTACCATTAAGCATTAGTGTCAAAATATGATTTAACTTGTATAACTTCTGCACTTTGATACTGTTTCAAACTACTATTGCCCTCAATAAAATGCTCCAAATACATTTCTCTTTCCTGACGCATCTCTTCCAATCGCTCCTCAAATTCCTCTTTTTTTCTACGCTTTTCATCCAAACGAGCTTCCATTTCTTCTTTTTCTTCTCGTTTTTTTCTGATACGCTCCTCAATGGAATCAGACCTATCCTGTGATTTAGAAACACTACTATTTCCTGCATTTGCTGTTCTCATTCCATAACCGGATTCCCTCTTACCATTCGCATCATAAGTAACAGTTCTTCCATACACTTCAATACCATCACGTCTTGCCCATGAATGTATTTGTGCATTAGCTGCAACTTCTCCGGACAGATTAAATTCTACCTCTTTTGCAAATTCAGGGTTATTCGCCATTTTTTTCAAACATTCCGGAGAAATATTTACAACCACTTTATTTGCACTACAAGTACCCCCAGTATTAAAACTTATTTGAGGAAACTTTTTACATAACTTCTGGTAATATTCTTCCACCTTCTCTTTACTGCTTTGCACTTTTTCCGTCTTTGTTTTCTCCGTCGCTTCGTTTACCTTTGAATTATAGACTGTATTATTATAATAGCTACCATAATTGCTGCTAATTTCCATTGACATATAAATCACCTTGCCCTTTCTTGCTTCTAATGCTTCTACATCAATTATCGGAACCTTCCAGCATAGATTACATAGCAAAGGAGTGAACTACTTCGTTTTGGGTGTGAAAAACCTGCCGAGCATTATGGCCCGACAGGTTTTCCGTTCAACATCACTGTAAGATTAAATATCCGTTGTTCCTGCTTTGAAGTACCAATGACAATATCAATATCGCCTTTGTATTTTCTCGCACATCTTTGAATATTAGTAAGTCCCATTCCATGAAACTTCTTATTTGGTTTACTGCTTTCTGGCAGACTACTTTCTTTGTTCATTACAATTTCTCTTGCAAAGCTGTTTTCCACTTCAACAAAGAAAAGATTTCCTTTCGCATAAGAATGTAATAAAACATACTTACCTGCTTCCAGCATAGCTGTGGCTTCGATTGCATTTTCCAATGCATTATTCAAAATCACTCCAATATCATACACATCTATCTGAAGTTCTTTCGGATAAGCAAAGTCAACAGAAAAGCGTACACCCACTCTATCCGCATCCTGCTTCTTTTGATGAATAATAATATCTGTAATCGGATTGCCCGTCTGATAACCAAAATCCAGCCTACTTACCGTTTCCTCCATATTTCTGATATAGGCATCCAGTTCCTCGTCCTCAGCATTATCCTGTTTCTTCACGTACTGCATGATATTATTGATATGCCCTCTTAAATCATGGCGTAATCCTCGCATATCGGCATAAATATCCTGTATCTCCTGTACCTCTTTTTGCATCTGTTGTATCTGATTTTCCAATAAGGTTCGTTTCCTATTTTCTTCATGGTACTGCACTACGTTCTGAAATAGAATCACATTCGCTATGACTGCTCCTAGCAATAGGACGCATATCACAGGAATCCAAAACAGGGTAGCCGGAACAGTATCAAAAATAAAAATTGTAGTTCCGTTTTCTACTGTCATAATCATCATTTTCAGAGTTATGGAAATACAGATTGCCGCAATGCTGGGTAATATCAAAAAAACATTTTCATGGACTTGTAGCTGATACTCTTTTCTTACATATTTTTTATAAATGCACAACAAATATATTCCTAAAATCAAAGCATACAGAATTGCACTAAAAAAAGACATTGTATATAGAATTGCATTAGTAATCACTTTTGTGTGAGTAGCTTCAACAATTTTTCCCTGTATGATTAGTGAATCCAGCAACTTTCCGCCAACTGCACTCAATGCCACGTTTAACACGCTGGCAATATACTTCACAATCTCTTTCCCTGCCACAAAACTAAAACATACAAATAACTGACTTGATGCACCTTTACGAAAAAATAACCGCTGCATAGCTACAATCAATAATACATTGATAGTGACACTTACCACATCGTTAAATGGGTACCTGCTCTGTATCGCCTCAAATATAACCATCTGAGCCATAAAATAAATTATGCTCCACAGAATAACTGTTACCTTTTTCTTATGCTTAGACTTTAAGAATTGGCTTATATATAATCCACTAAAAATACTGTTTATTATATGTATCAATATGGATAAAAAATTAAACATTTACAATTCCTCCGTCCTTTGCGTACCTCATATATGCCTTGATAAATTCGGAATACTTCTTCTGTGCAAGAATGAGGGAGTCCCCATTTATCAAATCAATAGTATCCACACTATAAGCTGTTATTTTCTCCAGATTAACAAGATACCCTCTGTGACACCGATAAAACGAGTCACCCAACTCTGCTTCCCAATCATCCATTCTGCCATAAGTATCTATCTTTCCGTCTTTCGTATGGAACACTACTTTTTTATTACTGCTCTCAATATAATAAATATTTTTCAGCAAGACCTTTTTCTGCATACCATTATTTTTTACAATCACAGAAAGTCCTTCCTGTTTAATTTTCACAGATACTTCTTTCAACGCACGATTAAAGACCGTATGGAATTTCTTTTCATCCACAGGCTTTACCAGATAGTGAAAAGCATTCACATCAAATGCATCCTCCATATACTCCCGGTATCCGGTTACGAATATAATAATGCTCTTGTCCCTGCCTCTTTTCTCCTGTTCTTCCCTAATATGCTTTGCAACATCTATACCCGACATTTCTTTCATTTCCACATCAAGAAAAGAAACCGCAAAATTCTCCTGCGATTTAATCATTTCCTCCCCAGCTTCAAAGGCAACAACCTCCGCATCCGGCTCCTGTTCTCTTATCAAAGA